>JBGPQQ010000283.1:0-5233 GCA_041489115.1 Vicinamibacteria bacterium
AGACGGCTCGAACCGCTCCGTGGCTGTCGCACCACGCCCGGTGCGGTGACCAGCTACGATCGCCTCCTACGGAGCGGCCGTCAGCTCGTCCGTCGTCTTTCCCCGCAACGCCAGAATCCGCTCCACGACCTCGCCCACCACGTTGTTCGGGGTCGAGGCGCCGGCGGTGAGGCCGACCGTCACCTCTCCCTCCGGCAGCCAGCCCTCGGTGGCGGTCTCGTCGTGTCCGCCGACCGGCCGGTGGCGGAGGGCCGCGCCCTGGATCCGGTCGGCGCCGCTGATGTGGTAGGTCGGCAGCCGCTGCGCGCAGATGCGCGCGAGGGCCTGCGTGTTGCTGCTGTTGTAGCCGCCGATCACGACCATCAGGTCGAGCCCGCCCTCCTCCAGCATCTTCAGCACCGCGTCCTGGCGGTCCTGCGTGGCGGAGCAGATGGTGTCGAAGGCCCGGAACCGCTCGCCGAGCGCGGCCTCGCCCCAGCGCTCCCGCATCGCCGATCGGAGCATCTCCTGGATCTCCAGGCTCTCCGTCATGAGCATGGTGGTCTGGTTGGCGAGGCCGATCCTCTGCAGGTCGCGCTCGGGGTCGAAGCCGGGGCTCGTCGCCTCGCGGAAGCGGTCGAGCAGCGCCCTCGCGGGCAGCTTGCCGAGGACGAAGTCGCAGACGACCTGGGCTTCGGGGCGGTCCTTCACGCAGAGGTAGTGCCCGCCGGGGTGGGTGAGCGCCTGCGAGGCGGTGGCCTTCGTCTCCTCGTGATAGTGCTTGCCGTGGATGACGGACGTAAAGCCCTCCCGCGCGTAGCGGTGGACGTTCTTCCAGACGTTCAGCACGCTGCCGCAGGTCGTGTCCACGAGCACGCAGCCCTTCGTGCGGAGGTGCTCCAGCTCCGCCACGTGCACGCCGAAGGCGGGCAGGATGACCACGTCCGCCGCTTCGACCCCCGCGTAGCGCTCCGCGGGGTTCCGGTGGTCGGGGAGGATGCGGATCCCGAGCGCTTCGATCCGGCCGTTCACCTCGGGGTTGTGGATGATCTCCCCGGAGAGGAAGATCCGCCGGTCCGGGAACTTCTCCCGCGCCTCGTAGGCGTACTCGACCGCGCGGTCGACGCCGTAGCAGAAGCCGAACTCCCGGGCGAGCTTCACCCGCACCTCGCCCGCGCGCGCCGCGTAGCCGAGCTCCTTGAGCCGGTCCACCACGCGCGAGTGGTAGCTCTGGACGAGGACCGGCCCCACGACCTTCTTGAGGTTGAAGCCCTTCTGGAAGTACGTCTGCTCGCTTCCGCTCATCCTGGGAAACCCCGGACGACCAGAATACCCCAGCTCGGCCAAACTGCCGCCACGCTATGGTCCGTCACGTGGTCGTGGCCCGTCGAATTCCGCGGCGGTCCGGTGTCCCCGCCGGCTCAACTGCACGCCGGCGACCCGGCGGGGAGCCCTCCGGAGCCGCCGCTCCCGTGATTCACTGGCCGCAGCCTGGCATACGGCCGGTGGCCGCTGGGGCGGGCTGCGGCCGATGGCCATGGAGGGCGGAGCGGGGTCGCCGGAGCGAGCGACTGAGTCGTCCGTGCCCGGCGTATTGCGTCCGACCGTTCGAGAGTGAGCGCGCGTCGGTCGAGTCCCCCCGCGCGCGAGCGGGGAGCGAGCGGAGCGCGCACCCCCTCCGCCCGACCACGAGCCATTGCCGTGGACCTCAACGCAGAACGGGTGTCGGACAGGCGATATGCTTGCGGCCGGCCATGAAGCGAGCCCTCGTCGTCGAGGACGACCCGGACATCGTCGAGCTGATCGTCCACTACCTGCGGCCCGAGGGGTTCGAGGTCGAGGCGGTCGGCGACGGGCGGCGGGCGCTCGAGCGGCTGCGCGCGGGGACGTACCAGGTCGTGATCCTCGACCTGCAGCTGCCCGGCGTGGACGGCCTCAGCGTGTGCGCCGAGCTGCGCCGCGACAAGCGCACCCGCGCCCTGCCGGTCATCATGCTCACCGCGCGGGGCGACGAGGCCGACCGCGTGGTGGGCCTCGAGGTGGGCGCCGACGACTACGTGGTGAAGCCGTTCAGCCCCAAGGAGCTGGTGGCCCGGGTCCGCGCCCTGATGCGCCGCCTCGAGCGCCATCAGGACGAGGAGACCCCGCTCGTCTTCGGAGGGCTGGAGGTCGACTCCACGCGGCACACCGTCAAGTGGCTCGGGCAGCCGGTGCACCTCACGGCGAAGGAGTTCGCCCTCCTCGTCGCGCTGATCGAGGCGAAGGGCCGCGTTCTCTCGCGCCCGTCCCTCCTCGAGCAGGTCTGGGGCTACTCCTACGCCGAGGGTACGCGCACCGTGGACGTGCACGTGCGGCGGCTCCGGGAGAAGCTGCCCGGGATCGCCGATCGTCTCATCACCGTCAAATCGATGGGCTACCGTATGGCCCGGGAGGACGACGGATGAGGAGGCGCCTGTCGCTGCGCGGGCGCATGGTCCTGACGGCGGTGGTGGCGGCGGGGGTGGCCCTGGCCGTGCTCCTCCTCCTGGCCGGCCCCTCCCTCGATCGCCGGGCGCGGGACGGCGCATTCGCGACCCTGACCGCGGAGGCGCGCCTCATGGCCCGCGTGGTTGAGCAGGCGCTCGCTGGAGGCACGAGCACCGAGACCCTGGACCCGATCGTGGACGCGGCCGCCCGCGAGGTGAACGCGCGCGTCACCGTGATCCTCCCCGACGGTCGGGTCGTCGCCGACTCCGTGGCCTCCGGGGCCGCGCTCGAGCGCATGGCGAACCACGCCGACCGGTCCGAGGTCCAGGCCGCGCTGGCCGGACGGTCGGCGCGCTCCGAGCGGCGCAGCGCCACCGTGGGAGCCGAGCTCCTCTACGCCGCGGAGCCGGTGCGTAGTGGTGGGCGGATCGTCGGCGTGGCTCGCGTCTCCCGCGGGATCGAGGCGATCGAGGAGCAGAGCCGGAGCCTGTGGCGCGCGGGGGCGCTGGCCCTCGCCCTCGCCCTCCTCGCGACGGCGGGCCTCTCCGTGCTGCTCTCGTCCCCGCTTGGCCGCTCGCTGCACGAGATCATGGCAACGGCCCGGCAGTATGCACAGGGCAACCTTTCCGCTCGCATCCCAGTGCGGCGCCACGACGAGCTCGGCGAGCTCGCCCGCATCATCAACCAGTCCGCCGACCAGCTGCAGGAGCGGATGGCCGAGATCGCCCGCGACCGCGGGCGCACCGACGCCATCCTCTCCGCGATGGACGACGGCGTCCTGGCCGTGGACCACCGGGGCATGGTGATCCTCGCGAACCCGAGCCTGCTACGAACCCTGGACCTCCGCGACGCCCTCGACCGTCATTACCTCGAGGTCATCCGGCAACGCGAGGTCGGCGCCGTCATCGAGGAGGTCCTTCGGAGGGGCGAGCGCCGCGAGGCGGAGGTGGAGCTCCTCCAGCGGCAACGCGTCTTCACGATCGCCGGGGTGTCCTTTCCGGCGGAGGAGGCAGCGCCCCACGGCGCGGTCCTGACCTTCAACGACACCACCGAGCGGCACCGGCTCGAGCGCATCCGGCGGGACTTCGTCGCCAACGCCTCGCACGAGCTGCGCACGCCCCTCACCTCGATCCGTGGCTTCGTGGAGGCCTTGGAGGACGGGGCCATCGCCCAGCCGGAGACTGCCCAGCGCTTCCTCGGCAAGATCCGCACGCACGCCGATCGGATGGCCGCCCTCGTCGAGGACCTCCTCGAGCTCAGCCGGCTCGAGTCCGGGGGGCGACTGCCGGCCTGGGAGGCGACGCAGCCCTCCGAGGTGGCGGAGGACGTCGTCGCCTCGTTCGCCGGGCCGGCGACGCGAAAGGACATCCGCCTGCGGCGGACGGACCGGGGCGCGCCGGTGGTCCTCACCGACCCGGACCGCCTGCGGCGCATCCTCGAGAACCTCGTGGACAACGCGGTCAAGTACACGCCGCAGGGCGGCGAGGTGGAGGTCGCCACCGCGCCCGGCCCGGACGGCGGCGCCCTCGTGGAGGTGGAGGACAACGGCCCGGGGATCGAGCCCGAGCACCTCGCCCGGATCTTCGAGCGCTTCTACCGGGTGGACAAGGCCCGCAGCCGCGAGCTCGGGGGCACGGGCCTCGGGCTCTCGATCGTCCGGCACCTGGCGGAGAGCATGGGGGCGTCGGTGTCGGTGGAGAGCGAGCCCGGGAAGGGGTCCCGGTTCACCGTGACGATCCCGGCCGCGGAGGCGATGGCCACCGCCGGGAAGAGACCCGGCGGCGGGAGCTAGAGGCCCTCAGGCGTACCGGCCCTCGATGTACTCGGTGGTGCGGGGGTCGCGGGGGTTCAGGAAGAGGTCCTCGGTGCGCGCGTGCTCCACGACCTCGCCCAGCAGCATGAACAGGCACTCGTCGCTCGCCCGGCGGGCCTGGGCCATGTTGTGGGTGACGATCACGATGGTGTAGCGGCCGCGCAGCTCGAACATCAGCTCCTCGATGCCGCGGGTGCCCTCGACGTCCAGCGTCGAGGCGGGCTCGTCCATGAGGATGACCTCGGGCTTCAGGGGCAGGAGCCGCGCGAGGCAGAGCTTCTGCTGCTGCTCGAGGAGGAGTGTCGTCGCCTTGGCGTCCAGGCGGTCCTTCAGATCCTTCCACAAGCCGACCTCAGTGAGCGCCTTTTCCACGGCCTCGTCGAGGACGCTCTTCCCAAGCTCCGCCCGCGGGGTGTGGATGCGCAGGCCGAAGACCACGTTCTCGTACACCGAGATGGGCAGCGGGTTCGGCCGCTGGAAGACCATGCCGACGGCCTTGCGCAGCTCCACCAGCGACACCGCGGGATCGTAGATGTTCTGCCCGAGGACCCGGATCTCGCCCGCCGTCCGCACGCTCCCGTAGCGTTCGTTGACGCGGTTGAAGCAGCGCAGGAGCGTCGTCTTCCCGCAGCCGCTCGGCCCGATGAGCGACGTGATGATCCCGGCCTTGATGTCCACCGACACGTCGACGAGCGCCTGGAAGCCCCCGTACCAGAGGTCCAGGCCTCGGGTCTCGATGGCGTTCGGGGTGGAGCTCATCCGAAGACCCCGCTCACGTAGTCCCGCGTCCTCTCGCTCCGCGGCGAGCCGGAGAAGATGACCTCGGTGTGGTCGATCTCCACGATCTCCCCGTCCCAGAGGAACATGGTCCGGTCGGACAGCCGACGGGCCTGCTGGGTGAGGTTGGTGACGAGGACGATCGTGATCTCCCGCCGCAGCTCCTTGAGCACGTCCTCGATGCGCATCGTGGTGACG
>JBGPQQ010000284.1:0-5194 GCA_041489115.1 Vicinamibacteria bacterium
GTCCCCCCAGAACCCCCCTGGGTTCGCCGAGAGCCTAACGGTGGTCGTCTCGGTAGCGATCGTCGTACCGAGAGCGTTCGCGCTCCCCGCGGTCGCGGTCGCGGCCGCGCCGGTCGGGCCGGGCCGCGGCGTAGGCGCGCCGGTAGCCGGCCTGGTAGCCCTCGCGGAAGCCGGCCGCGTAGTCCCAGCGCGGGCCCATCCACCGCTTGTAGCCGCCGTCGGCGTCGCGGTACTCGCCCTCGCGCCAGAAGCGCGGGTCGCGGGACCGGCGCCCGTCGTTGTGCCCCTCCTCCGATCCCTCGCGCCAGCCCCGGTCGTACCCGTAGCGGAACGCCGGGCCGCCGTCCCTGGGGCCGCGGCCGTAGTCGGCTCGCACCCCGACCGAAACGCCCCAGTCCGCGCGCGACTCGGCCGGCATCGCCGCGATCGCGCCCGCCACCACCATCCCCGCGATCCAGAAGCGCTTCATGTTCCCCCCCTGCCCCCGCAGGAGCCCGTCTCCACGTCCGGCTGAAGCAATGGGCGTGCCGCCCGAGGCTTCCCGGGGAAGTGGCGAGCCGACAACGGCTTGGCGATTCGAGCCCGGCGACCGGCGACCTCCCGTGAGGACACCGCGCCGCCTGCCTGCGCCGCGGCTATACTGCGCACTCAGCGGGCTCGCGCCAGCCGGATTCGCTCCGGCGAGCGGGCCGGAGACGGAACAGCACAGGGAGGCACGTTTGGGCAACGGGCTCTATCTCGGAAAGCAGGTCAATCCCGAGAACGGCGCGCTCGGCGCCCAGCTCGACCTCGACCCCGCCGACCTGCTGACCCACGGGCTCATCGTCGGCATGACGGGATCGGGCAAGACCGGCCTCGCCATCGTCCTCCTCGAGGAGCTGCTGCGGCAGGGCGTCCCGGTGATCGCGATCGACCCGAAGGG
Source organism: Vicinamibacteria bacterium (assembly GCA_041489115.1). Lineage (GTDB taxonomy): Bacteria > Acidobacteriota > Vicinamibacteria > Fen-336 > Fen-336 > DATBSL01. The sequence goes on from JBGPQQ010000284.1 coordinate 923, forward strand.
CGACCTCGCGAACCTCCTGCTGCTCTTCGACGGGCTCGACGCCGCCTCCTTCGAGCCGTGGATCGACCCCGAGGCCGCGCGGCGCGACGGGAAGGACGTGAAGACCGCAGCGGCCGACGCCGCGGCCTCGTGGGCGAAGGGCCTCGCCGACTGGGGCCTCGGCCCGAAGGACATCGCCGCCCTCAGAAAGGCCCACGACGCCGTGGTCTTCACGCCCGGATCGAGCGCGGGCGTGCCGCTGAACGTGCTGCAGTCGCTCGACGCGCCCTCGGTGTCCTTCGACTCCGCGGAAGAGGACCTGCGCGACGAGATCCAGTCGATCGTCTCCGGCCTGCTGGGGCTGGTGCGCGTGGAAGCGGACCCGCTGCAGTCGCCGCCGGCCGTCTTCCTCGCCAACCTGATCGAGCGGGGCTGGCGCGCCGGCAAGGGCTTCGACCTCGAGGGCCTCATCGGCGCGATCGCCGACCCGCCCTTCGACAAGATCGGCGCCCTGCCCCTCGAGACCGCCTTCCCGCGCAAGGAACGCCAGGGCCTCATGATGGCCCTCAACAACCTGCTGGCCTCGCCGTCGTTCGAGGCGTGGCGCCGGGGTGAGCCGCTCGACGTCGCCCGGATGCTCCGCGCTCCCGACGGGCGCCCGCGCCTCTCGATCGTCTCGACCGCGCACCTCGCGGACGAGGAGCGGCTCTTCGTGACCGCGCTGCTGCTCGACAAGGTGAAGACCTGGATGCGGCGCCAGGGGGGGACGACCGAGCTGCGCGCGCTCGTGTACATGGACGAGGTCTTCGGCTACTTCCCGCCGCACCCCGCCAACCCGCCCCCCAAGCGGCCGCTGCTCACCCTGCTCAAGCAGGCCCGCGCGCAGGGAGTGGGCGTCGTCCTCGCCACGCAGAACCCCGTGGACCTCGACTACAAGGGCCTCGCCAACATGGGCACCTGGATGGTGGGGATGCTGCAGACGCAGCAGGATCGGGAGCGGCTGAAGATCGGGCTCCAGGGCGCGGGCCTCGAAGGCGGGGCGGCCCAGAAGCTCCTCGGGGCCACGAAGAAGCGCGTCTTCCTCCTGCACGACGTGCACCGCAAGGCTCCCTGCCTCCTGCAGTCGCGGTGGGCCATGTCCTACCTGCGCGGGCCGCTCACCCGCGAGGAGATCTCGCGGCTCATGAAGACGAGGCCCGCCGGGCAGGCCGCGCCTTTCCCCCCGAAGGCGGAGGCCGCGCCCGCCGGCCCGCCCGTCCTGCCCGCGCCCTTCCGCCACCTCTACCTCGCGCGGCGGTCGGGGCAGGTTGCCGCCGCCCACCTGCTCGTCAAGTACGCGGTGCGCTACAAGGACGTCGACGAGAGCGTCGGCGTCCGGGCCTGGCCTCTCGGCGGTGCGACACCGGCCGACACCCTCGAAGCGGAGCCCATCGACGTGGACGAGGCGTCCGTCGTCGGCGACGCGCCGGCGGGCCTGCGCTACCTGGACCTGCCGGGCTGGCTCGCCTCCTCGGGCGCGAAGGGCGTGGAGAAGGCGCTGCGCGAGAGGCTCGACGACCAGCTCGCGGTGACGGTCTTCCGCGACCCGGTCACGAAGTCGGCGTCGAAGCCGGGCGAGACGCGCGAGGCCTTCGCGGCCCGGATCGGCGCCGGCGGGGACGCGGCGGAGAAGCTGCGCCAGAAGCTCGACAAGAAGCGGGCCGAGCTCGCGGTGCGCGAGCAGGAGGTCACCGGCCGCAAGCAGGAGAAGTGGCTCGCCATCGGCTCGGCGGTGCTGAGCAACATCGGCCTCCTCACCGGGAGGAAGCGCTCGGTCTCCGGGGTGGGCTCCGTCCTGTCGAAGAACCGGATGGAGGGCACCGCGGAGGCACGGCTCGAGGCGCTGCGCGCGGAGGCGGCCGAGCTCGAGCGGCAGCTCGCCGAGGCGACCGTTGTGGACCCCGCGCGGTTCATCGAGGAGTCCCTCGCGCCGGTGCGCGGAGGAGTCGGCCTGCTCCGCTACGACCTTGTCTGGGTGTACTGATCCATGACCAACCAGTACCTGCTCCACCTGCCGGACGGCACGGAGTACGGCCCGGTCGATCGAGCGACTCTCGAGACGTGGAGCCGCGAGGGCCGGCTGCCCGCGGAGACGCTCGTGTGGCCCGAGGGCACGCCCGAGTGGATGGCGCTGGAGAAGGCGCTCGCCGCGCCCGTCCCCGCGCCGGCCTCCGCGCCCCCGGCGAGCGTCCCGGCCCCGAGCCCGGCCCCGGCCTCCGCGCGACCGGTGAGCGCCCCGGCCCCGGAGCCGGCGGACGACCGCTCGGACACCCAGCCGTCCATGCGCACGCCGGCCTTCCACGGAAAAGCGCCGCACGGCGCGCGGCGACGGCGCGGCGAGCCCGCGCCCGCGTTCCCCCGCACTCTCGTGCTCGCCTTGGTGGGGGTGGCCGTCGTGGTGGCCGTCCTCGCCGGTCTCTGGGCGGTGCTCCGCCCGTCCCTCGCCCGGCGCCGGGCGATCGCCGAGGTCCAGCGCCACGCGCTCGCCGACCGCCGTGTCGAGGACCCGGAGCTGGGCCTGGTCGTCGAGCTGCCCGCCGGGTGGCTGGCGCTCCGCGCCGACCACCCCTTCTTCTCGCGCCCCGGGTCGCGCCTCGGCCTCGCCCAGCCGGCGGCCCGGGTCTTCGGCGCGGTCTCGGTCGCCTCCCGCCCGCGGCAGATGGACGACCTCGACGCCCACCTCGACGAGCTCCTGCAGGAGCGGCTCCCGCGCCTGCCCTCGCAGAAGGAGCGTGGCCGGTCGGACGTGCAGCTCGGCAAGGGGCGCGGCCGGCTCGTGCGCACCACCTGGGACGACGGCCTCGTGCTGATGCAGGGCGCCACCGTGGCGTGGGCGGACGGGTACGACCTCTTCTCGCTCGACGCGTGGGCGCCCGCCTCGGTGGGCAACGCCTTCGCGTCCGAGGTGGACGCGCTGTGCCGGGGGATCGCCCCGAAAGGCACGATCGCCGGGCGGATCGACGAGGGGGTGGAGCGGCTGGCCGTGGAGGTGCCGGAACTTTCCCGGGACGCGCTGCGTCTTCTCGTGGCAGAGCGCATGAGCGAAGGCCGTGGCCTGGAAGACGTGCCGTCCGGCGCCCTGCGGGCGGTGAGCCGCGGCCTCGACGCCCTGGCGGCGGCGGAGGCGGCCGAGATGCGGACGATATACCAGCAGGTCTGGGCCCCCGTGCCCGAGGCCGAGCGCGTGCGCCTCGCCTCTCTCATGAACGCGATCAAGGCCGGGCGGCCGGTGAGGGGCGAAGACGTCCTCGCCCTGCGCACGGCGGTGAAGACGGGCGTCCTCGCCCTGCCGGAGGAGCAGCGGGCGCGGCTCCAGGAGCTGTCGGGCCGCGCCGTGCGCCAGTCGCTGCTGCTCCCATGACCCGCACCCCGCTCGCCGACCTCTCCGCCCTCGCCGAGAAGTCGCGCGAGCGCTTCGAGGACCTCGCCACCCGCTTCCGCGCGAGCCAGCGCAAGGCGGGGCCGCCGGCCCTGACCGAGGGCTACTGGCAGGCGCTGCGGGACCTCTTCACGCGCGACGTGACGCCGGAGGGCCTCCGCCAGCTGCTGCAGCAGGAGGCCCACGAGACCTTCCGCTTCCTGACCCGCGAGGTGGACGTGACGGACCTCGTCGGGCTGCCGTGGTACCAGCGCCACCCGCGGTCCCTGTGGCGCTTCTTCCTCGCGGTGGCGTTCCGCCTCAGCCCCTGGCGGCGCGTGCTCTTCGCCGGCTCGGCCCTCGCCCTCGTGCTCGGGTGGCTCGGCTTCCTCGGGCACCTGCTCAGCGTCGGACCCTTCTCCCTCGAGCCGCTGGCCAACGTGCGCAGCTGGCTCCTCCTGGCGGCGACGGTCTTCTTCTTCCTCCTGACCCTCGAGCTGCGCGACAAGCTCTCGCTGAAGGGCGACCTCGAGGTGGCGCGGCAGATCCAGTTCGGCCTCCTGCCGTTCGAGCCCTACGAGAAGGACGGGATCTCGATCTGCAGCGCGATGCGCCCGGCGAACACCGTGGGCGGCGACTACTTCGACATCATCGAGCTCGGAGAGAGGCGCCTCGCGATCGCGGTGGGCGACGTGGCGGGCAAGGGCATGCCGGCCGCGCTCCTCATGGCCCTCCTCCAGGGGAGCCTCCGCACGCTGCTGTCCGCGGGCCTGCGCGGCGGGGAGCTCGTGGCCAAGCTCAACGCCCACCTCTGCACGAACATACCCTCGAACCGGCTGATCACCCTCTTCTACGGCGAGCTCGACGCGGCCACGGGACGGCTCGCCTACGTGAAC
>JBGPQQ010000285.1:0-5178 GCA_041489115.1 Vicinamibacteria bacterium
CGACGGTTGAAGAGCGGGGGCTTCCTGGCGGTGACCGTGCCCGCCGCCGCCGCCTACCGCTCGCTCGACGAGTCGCGCAACCGCCTCCTGGGCTTCGGCCTCGCCGGCCTCGCCTTCGTGCTGCTCGTGAACCTCCTCGTGGCCCGCGACATCGTGCAGCCGATCCGTCTCCTGTCGGAGGGGGCGCAGCGCATGAGCGCGGGCGACCTGGACGTGGCCCTGCCGGTGCGGGGACAGGACGAGCTGTCGGATCTGACCCGTTCCTTCAACGAGATGGCGGCGCGGGTGCGGGAGGGTCGCGAGGCACTCGAGGCGCTGGCGATCACCGACGGGCTCACGGGCCTGTACAACCGGCGCCACTTCGAGGACGTGCTCGTGCGCGAGATGCGGCGGGCCGGACGGGACAAGGCCCCGCTTTCGCTGGCGATGATCGACCTCGACCATTTCAAGCAGTACAACGACCACTGGGGACACCGAGAGGGGGACGTGGAGCTGGCCCGGGTCGCGCTGCGGGTGAAGCAGGCGGTGCGCGCGACCGACGAGGCCTTCCGCTACGGCGGGGAGGAGCTGGCGGTGCTCCTGCCGGGTTGCCCCCGCGCGGAGGCCGTCGCGGTGGTGGAGAAGATCCGCTTCGCCATCAACGCGGAAGCGGCCCACCTCGGCGGGCGTGGGACCACCGCTTCGCTCGGGGTCGCCACTACCCCGGATGACGCCGAATCTCCGCGAGGGCTGGTCGAGGCCGCCGACCGCGCTCTCTACGCGGCGAAGGCCCGGGGCCGCGACCGGGTGGCGCAGGCCGGCGACGAGGGAGGGGCGCCGCGGCGGGACGGCCCCGAACCCCACCCTGGCGAGGGTGCTTAGGGGCGAGGCTGGGCGGCCAGGGCCCGGGTGGCGATGTCCTGGGCCTTGAGCGCGAAGAACGTGGCGGCGCCGTAGTTGTCGGCCGCGAGCTGCTGCTCCGCCTTGGCGAGGGACTCCTGGCACAGCGTGGCCGCGGCGCTGGATGCGCCGAGCCGGCGCATGAGGATGCGAGCCTCGGCAATGGCCGAGGAGGCCTCGGCCTTCGTTTCGATGCCCTTGAGGCGGGCCTTGCTGCGGATGAGCTCGGTCTCGGTCAGTTCCAGCGCCTGCTGCTGCAGCGCCACCCGCTCCTCGAGCCGCCTGTTTTCCTCGAGGGCCTGCGTGAGCTCTGCCCGAACGCGGTCCCGGTCGGCTCCCTTGGCTGGGGCCTTGGCTGGGGCACGGGCCGGGGCGGACGCCGCCGTCTCGCAGCGCGCCTGGGCGGCAGCCAGGCGAGCTGACCCCTCCGCCCGGATCGCCGCCTCCCGGGCGGCGGAGCCCGAGCCCGTCTCGGCCTGCCGAAGATACTTGAGCGCCCGCCGGTAGGCCTCCGGCGCCCGCTCCTCCGCGTGGGCGGCCTGGGCCTCTTTCACGGCGGCGCGCGCCGGCTCGAGATCGTTCGGGGTCGCTTCTGGCCCTGTCGTCGGGGGCGTTTTCGCGGCGCACCCCGCGGCGAGGATACCGACGAGGAAGAGGTGGGCGAGGCGGGGAGACGTCATGAGGCTCCGTCCGTGGGCATCGGGCCGGTGAGACTCTATCACGAGGCGAGGGCGGGTACTGAGGAAGCTCAGAGGCTAGCCGCCATGGAACATGTTGGCATGGACCTCGTCCGAAGGCGAGCATCCTGATGGAGGCCTCGACGATCAGCGAGTGGGTGGCGAGGCTGTTGGAGGAGCTGGGTCACGAGCTGCCCGTCCAGCCCCGTCCTGGGGCTGGGAGAAGGCCGACCGCCCCTATCGTTCGCCGAGGGGCAGGTAGTCGGTCCCGGGGTCGCCAGACCCGCGGTGGGCCGGGCAGAGAGAGGCGAAGAAGTCCTCGTAGGGCATCACGTCGGTGTGCTGCGCGCGCCAGTGCGACTCGATGCCGGCCCAGCCGCGGCCCTGGAAGACCTGCGCGCACTCCGGGCACTGCCGCGGCCACTTGCGGCTGCGCGGGATGCTCTTGCGGCAGGAGGGGCAGTCGGCAGCGCGCCGGGCGCGGTGGTCGCGGCAGAGCGACGACCAGAAGCGCTCGTAGGGGAAGACAGGGGCGTGCTTCGACCGCCAGTGCGCGTCGATCCCCTCCCAGCCGCTCCGGAAGACCTGGCGGCAGAGCGGGCAGCGGCGCCGCCCCCGCTTGGGGATGCCCTTCTCACACGCGAGGCAGGAAGCCGTTGCCATCACTCCCCCGAGGACGTGTGGTCGTGGACGATGCGCCAGGCGCCTTCCAGGCGACGCAGGACCAGCGTGCGGTAGCGGGCGAGGGTCTCGTCCCAGTCATGCCTCCTCCTCTTCTCCCGCCGCCCGCACGTCCTCGGCGATGAGCGCCGCGGTCGCGAGCAGCGCGACGACGCAGAGAGCCGCGACGACGGAGAGCGCGACCAGGGCCCAGGTGGGCGCGGCGAGGTTGCCGCTCGGACCGCCGAAGGCGTGGACGACGCCAAGGACGCCGGCCACGCCGAAAGCGAACGACAGCGCGAGCGCGTGAAGCGTGTAGCCGAGGACCCGGATCGAGCGGCTGGCCGCCCAGAAGCAGGCGGCGATCCCCACCGACGCGAGCGACAGCAGGCCCCATTCGGCGACCGCCTTCGGCCCGCCCACGCGCTGCAGCCCGGCGGCGTCGAGCACGTAGACGTCCCGCCACAGGGCCCACAGGGGCACGAGCAGCGGCAGCGGCGAGGCGGCCAGCAGCCGCCAGAGCCCGCGCCGCGACGGGGGGGCTTGTGCTTCCGTGTGTCTCTCCTCGCCGCGCCATGATACGCCCGCGGGACGCCCGGGTGACGGCGCTCACCCCGCCCCCGGGGAAGCGGCAGCGGGGTGCTAGAATCCTGGGCTCGGAGGCTGGCGTAATGGCGCTCTTCGACCTCGATCCGCTGCTGAACGCGATGCTGGAAACGGCCCCCGGCATCTCCGACCTCAACCTGTCGGTGGGCCGGCCGCCCCAGGTGGAGATCGACGGGACCCTGCGGCCGGTGTCCTACGCGGGCATCCAGAAGCTCATGCCCTACCACACGGAGCTCATCGCGCTCCGGCTGCTGCAGGGCAAGCGCGACCTCGCCGAGAAGCTGCTGCGCACGGGCTCCACGGACCTCTCCTACAGCCTCGCCAAGCGCACCCGCTTCCGCGTGAACGTCTTCTCCCAGCGCGGCAGCTACAGCGTCGTCCTCCGCGTCATCCCGAACCAGATCCCCTCCGTGGCCGAGCTCGGCCTGCCCCCCCAGCTCAACGAGATCGCCGACGAGAGGAACGGCATCGTCCTCCTGACCGGGCCCACCGGTTCGGGCAAGTCCACGACCCTGGCCGCCATCATCAAGAAGATCAACCAGGAGCAGCCGATTCACATCATCACGATCGAGGACCCGATCGAGTACCTCCACCCCAACGACAAGGCCACGATCAACCAGCGCGAGGTGGGCACGGACACCCAGACCTTCGCTCTCGCCCTGCGCGCCGCCCTCCGGCAGGCGCCCAAGGTCATCCTGGTGGGCGAGATGCGCGACGTGGAGACGATCTCGATCGCGCTCGAGGCGTCGGAGACCGGCCACCTCGTGCTCTCCACCCTCCACACGATCGACGCGGCGAAGACGATCGACCGCATCGTGGGCGTCTTTCCGAAGAACGAGGAGCGCTCGATCCGTACGCGCTTCTCGCAGTCGTTCAAGTGGATCGTGAGCCAGCGCCTCGTCCCCAAGCTGGGGGGCGGCCGCATCGCCATCTGCGAGATCCTGCGCGCGAACTCGCGCACGAAGGAGTACGTGCAGGAGGGTGAGCGCGAGGGCAAGAGCCTGCAGGACGCGATGGAGGCGGCCGGGCTCGAGGGCATGCAGACCTTCGACCAGGAGCTGGAGAAGCTCATCCACGCGGGGACGATCGAACGCGAGCTGGGCCTGTCGTTCGCGACCAACCGGACGAACCTCCAGCTCCGCCTCGACACGCAGGGGACCGGGGTCTCCCGGACCGAGTCGATCCCGCTCAAGCCCCAGGGGAGCGACCGGCGCCGGACCCGCGCGCCCGCCCGGGGCGGCAACCCCGACGTGGACGACCTGATCGAGAGGTAGCAGCGTGCAGGCACAGTGCCCCCGGTGCTCGACGCGGATCCAGATCGACGACACCAAGGTCCCGGACAAGCCGTTCAAGGTCCGTTGCCCGAAGTGCCAGCACGTGATGACGCTGCCGAGCCGGGGCCAGCCGCCGGCGGAGGCGGCCGAGCCCCCCGCGGCGCCCACGCCTCCGCCCGCGCCCGAGGAGCCGGCGCCGATGCTGAGCCAGGCCGCCCTCGAGCGCGCGGAGCGGGCCGCGGCGGGCGAGAGGGACGCGATCATCGCCCTCGTCGGTCCCGCGACCGAACCGGTGCAGCGGGCGCTCGAGCACCTCGGTTTCCACGTGGACGTCGTCGAGGACATCGAGGAGGGGGGGCGCCTCCTCGAGCAGGGGGTCTACGAGGTGGCGGTGACCAGCCGGGGCGTGGCCGGGCCCGGCCGTCCGGAGACGCTCGCCCAACGCATGCTGCGCATGCCCCTGGACACGCGGCGACGCGTCTTCGCCATCCTGGTCGGCGACGAGTTCCGCACGGGAGACGGGACGCAGGCGTGGGCGGTCCAGGCCGACCTCGTGCTCCACCCGAACGACACCGCCCGCGCCGAGCACCTCATCCGGGCCACCATGACCGAGCGCAAGCGGCTCTACCAGCCGCTCGTCGACGCCCGCCGCCGGATCGAGTCGGAGTGAGCGAGGGGACCCGGGTGAAGGGTCAGCCTTTGCGGGATTCCGCGGCCGGCAGGTAGGCCGAGACCACGTAGTCGCGCACCATGCGGTGAGCGCTGAAGGGCGCGACCACCGACTCGATCGAGGCCTTCATGGTGCGGATCCACTCGCGCGGCTGCCCGGCCTCGTCCCGGGTGAAGAAGCGCGGCACCACCTCGGTCTCGAGCACCCGGTAGAGCGACTCGGCGTCCGCGCGGTCCTGGGCGGCGGTGTCGGGGTTGATGCTGCCGTTGTCGATCGCCCAGCCGTTGTCGCCGCGGAAGCCCTCCACCCACCACCCGTCGAGGACGCTCAGGTTGACCCCGCCGTTGACGGGGGCCTTCTGCCCGGAGGTGCCGCACGCCTCCTGCGGCCGGCGCGGCGTGTTCAGCCAGAC
>JBGPQQ010000286.1:0-5162 GCA_041489115.1 Vicinamibacteria bacterium
CCGGCGGCGCTGCCTGATCCCGGCCACCGGTTTCTACGAGTGGCAGAAGATCGATGCCAACCGCCGCCAGCCGTGGCTCGTCCGGCTGGCCTCGGGCCGGCTGTTCGCCTTCGCCGGCCTGTGGGAGCCGGCCGCCGCGATCCCGGGCGCCGTGCCGACCTGCACGATCCTCACCACCGAGCCCAACGAGGTGGCGCGGCCCATCCACGACCGCATGCCCGTCATCCTCGACCCGGCGGACTACGCGCGGTGGCTCGACCCCGCGGTGACGATCCCGGCGGAGGTCCGCCCGCTCCTCCGCCCCTTCCCCGCCGCGGCGATGACGGCCTTCCCCGTGACGACCGCCGTCAACAACCCCGCCTTCGACGACCCCGCCTGCCTGACGCCGGCCTGAAGGCGCGAGGCGTCCGGCTGAGGTAACCTGCGGCCATGACACCTCGAGCCGCCCGTTCACGCCGGCCCTCCCCCCGCGTCAAGCTCAAGACGCCGCCCCTGCTCTTCGAGAGGACCCAGGTCCTGCTCGACCGCATCCAGAAGAAGGTGGACGGGACGTTCCTGTCCTACTGGACGTCCACGAACGGCTCGGTCTGCGACAACGACGTGATGGCCCTCCACGCCCTGCTCGAGGCGCGGGGCCGCCAGGAGCGGATCGCCCTCCTCGTGAAGTCGGACGGCGGCAGCGGCATGGCCTCGCTCCGGCTCGTGCACCTGCTCCGCCGCTACGCGGGCCGCCTCACGGTGATCGCGCCCCTCAACTGCGCCTCGGCCGCGACCATGCTCGCGCTCGGCGCCGACACGATCCAGATGGGGCCGCTCTCGTACCTCACCGCGGTCGATACCTCGCTCGAGCACGACCTCTCGCCGCTCGACCACACGAACCAGCTCGTCCCGGTCAGCAACGACGAGGTGGACCGGGTGATCCGGCTGTGGAAGGACACGGTGGGCCGGCGGGGCGACGGGGTGAACCCGTACCAGGAGCTGTACAAGTACCTGCACCCGCTCGTCATCGGCGCCCTCGACCGCGCGAGCAGCCTCTCGCTGATGCTGTGCCGCGAGATCCTCGGCTACCACATGAAGGACGCCCGGAAGGCCGAGCGCATCGCCCGGCGGCTCAACTCCTCCTACCCTGCCCACCAGTACCCGATCACGAGCCGCGAGGCGCGGCGGCTGGGCCTCAAGGTGCAGGACATCCCGTCCGACCTCGACGCGCTCCTCCAGGAGCTGAACCTCCTCTACTCGGAGATGGGCCAGCGCGCCATCACCGACTACGACGAGGAGAACCACCACGACAACGAGATCACGAACATCCTCGAGGGCAGGGGCGCGCAGGTCTTCTACCAGGTTGAGAAGGACTGGCACTACCGCAAGGAAGAGCGGCGCTGGGTCGCGATGAACGACGTGTCGTCCTGGTTCCGCTGCCGCATGCGCGACGGGCGGATGGTCAAGGACAAGCTGCACATCCGCTAGCCGTCACACTCCGTTTCGGCTCAAGCCTTCGGGGTAGGAGCCGAGGACGCGGAGCTCGCGGCAGCTGCGGCCGAGCTCCTCGATCGCCTGGCCCGCGACACCCCGCGGGTCGCCGAGGACGTCGACGTAGAAGGAGTACTCCCACGGGTGGCCGCGCAACGGCCGCGACTCGAGCTTGCAGAGGTCGACGTTGCGAGAGGCGAACACCCCGAGGGCCCGGTAGAGCGCCCCCGGCTTGTTGTCGAGCACGAACACCACCGACGTCTTGCTCGCCGCCTCGACCTCTCCCGCCTCGCGGGCGAGCAGCAGGAAGCGCGTGTAGTTCTCGGGGTCGTCCTCGATGCCGTCGAGGAGCACCTGGGCACCGTAGAGCTCGGCGGCGAGGCGCGAGGCGATGGCCCCCTGCGTCGCCAGCCCGCCCTTCATGAGGTCCTGCACCGCGCCCGCCGTGTCGTAGGCGGTCACCGCCTCGACCTGCGGCCGCTCCGCGAAGAAGCGCCGGCACTGGGCGAGCGCCACCGGGTGCGAGGCCACGCGCCGGACCATCGCCACCGACGAGCCCGGCCGGGCGATCAGGCACTGGCGGATCCGCAGCTGCGTCTCCCCCACGATGTGCAGCGGCCGGCTCTTCAGCCGGTCGTAGTTCTCGTGGATCGACCCGTGGAGCGAGTTCTCGATCGGCACGAGGGCCCGGTCGGCCTTGCCCTCGACCACCGAATCGAACAGCTCGTCGAAGGTGGCCCGCGGCAGGACCTCGATGCCCGACCCGAGGGCCACGAGGGCCGCCTGGTGGCTGAACGCCCCCCGCTCGCCCTGGATCGCCACCGTCAGCGCCTTGTCCGTCGTCATCGCTCGCCTCCCACAAAACCGAAAGGCCCGTCCCGGTTCGTCCGGGAGGAACGTCTCGAGTGCGGCCAAGGGAAAGGGATCTGCGGAAGGGGGGAGTCGAACCCCCACGCCCTCACGGGCACACGCTCCTAAGGCGTGCGCGTCTGCCGTTCCGCCACTTCCGCGTGGACGGGCTAGTCTACCCCACGGCGCGAGCCCGGCCCCGGACCCCGCCCGTGCTATCCTTCTTCGTTACGGCACGTACCCGAGCCGCCGCCGAGCGGCCCCCGGTGGCAACAGCAGCGGGCTGCGAGCGGAGCGGGATTCACTCCCGCGAAGCCCCCTGGCGGGGGCAAGCGAGCGGGGGGTCTGGGGGGCGCGACGCCCTGGCCATTCGGCCAGGACGAGCAGCACCCCCCAGAAGAGAGAGAGCTGGAGAGCCTTGAAAGTCGACTACATCGAGGAATCGCCGATCAAGAAGGCGCTCGTCTTCGAGGTCGAGCCGGAGCGCGTCCAGCAGGAGATCGACACCCGGGCCCGCGAGCTCGCCCGCAAGGTGAAGCTCCCCGGCTTCCGCCCGGGCAAGGTGCCGGTCGAGGTCGTCAAGCGCCGCTTCAAGGGCGAGATCCTGGGCGAGGCGGCCGAGGCCATCGTCAACAAGGTGGTCTTCGACGAGCTCGACGGCCGGGGCCTCAAGCCGCTCGCCCCGCCGAAGGTCGAGGAGGTGAAGCTCGAAGAGGGCCAGCCCATGAGCTTCAAGGCCGTCTTCGAGACGCTGCCCCTCGTGGAGCTTCCCGACTGGAGGGGCCTGCGCGTGAGCGCGAAGGGCCCGCAGGTCGCGGACGAGGACGTGGACAAGGAGCTCGACCGCCTCCGCGAGGAGGCCGCGCGGTACGACCCCGTGGACGAGGCCCGCCCGACGAAGGCCGGCGACTACGTCCTCCTCGACCTCACCTGGAAGCCCCTCGACGGCGGGAAGGGCGGCCGCGACGAGAACGCGCTCATCGAGATCGGCAACACCGGCAACCACCCGGACATGAACAAGGGGCTCGAAGGCCTGAGCCAGGGCGAGACGAGGGACATCGAGGTCGCGTGGGGAGAGGACGCGGCGCCCCAGATCGCAGGCAAGACCGTGCGCTACACGGTCACCCTCAAGGGCCTCAAGAAGAAGGTGGTGCCGGCCGCCGACGACGAGTTCGCGAAGGACCTCGGCGAGTTCGACAGCCTCGCCGCCCTCCGCGACAAGATCCGCCAGCAGCTCCAGGCCGCCGAGGAGCGCCGCGCCGACCGCGAGACGAAGGGCGCGCTCGTCGATGCGCTGGTCGCGAAGGCGGATTTCGACGTGCCCGAGGCGCTCATCGAGCGGCACATGACGGCCCGCACCGAGACCCTGGCCCGCGGCCTCGCCTACCAGGGGATCGACCCGCGCAAGGTCAAGGTGAACTGGCGCGATTACCGGGAGTCCACCCGCGAGGACTCGGTGAAGGCGGCGAAGGCCGACATCCTGCTCGACGAGATCGCCCGGCGCGAGGGCATCGAGGCGCTCGAGTCGGAGGTCGAGGGCGAGGTGTCGCGCCTCGCGGAGCGCGCGGGCAAGGCCCGGGAGGCGCTGCGCGCCCAGATGGCGAAGGAGGGCGACCTCTCGGCGCTCGCGGCGCGCATCCGCGAAGAGAAGACCCTTGACTTGGTCAAGTCCAATGCTAGTATCGAGTTAACATGAGTGCACGCAATACGTTCGCGGGCACGCTCGTCCCCATGGTGGTCGAGCAGACGGCCCGCGGCGAGCGCGCCTACGACATCTACTCGCGCCTCCTCAAGGACAACATCGTCTTCATCGGGACGTCCATCGACGACATGGTGGCCAACCTGATCATCGCCCAGCTTCTCTTCCTCGAGGCCGAGGACCCGGAGAAGGACATCCACCTCTACATCAACAGCCCGGGCGGCTCCACGACGGCGGGCCTCGCCGTCTACGACACGATGCAGCTCATCCGGCCCGACGTGCAGACGATCTGCGTGGGGCAGGCCGCGTCGATGGGGGCGGTCCTCCTCGCGGCGGGCACGACGGGCAAGCGCTTCGCGCTGCCCAACTCGCGCATCCTGATCCACCAGCCCTGGGGCGGGGCCCAGGGCCAGGCCTCCGACATCGCCATCCAGGCGAAGGAGATCCTGCGGATCAAGGACCGGCTCAACCAGATCCTGGCCAGCCACACGAAGCAGCCGCTCGACAAGATCGTGGCCGACGCCGACCGCGACTTCATCATGGAAGCGAACCAGGCGAAGGACTACGGTATCGTGGACCACGTGATCAGCCGGCGAGAGCGCTGATGTCCACCACCAAGAAGGCGGGAGCCGAGGGCGAGGTCCTGCGCTGCTCGTTCTGCAACAAGGACCAGAACGACGTCCGCAAGCTGATCGCCGGACCCACCGTCTTCATCTGCGACGAGTGCGTGGACGTCTGCAACGACATCATCGCCGACGACCGCCGCGCCGAGGGCCACGCCACCCGCACGGGGCTGCCCACCCCCCAGGAGGTCAAGAAGTTCCTCGACGAGTACGTGATCGGGCAGGAGCAGGCCAAGAAGAAGCTCGCCGTGGCGGTCTACAACCACTACAAGCGCATCGAGATCAGCAAGCAGCGCGGCCGCAACGACGTCGAGCTCACGAAGTCGAACATCCTGCTCATCGGGCCCACCGGCACCGGCAAGACGCTCCTCGCCCAGACTCTGGCCCGGCTCCTCTCCGTCCCCTTCACGATCGTCGACGCGACCACCCTGACCGAGGCCGGCTACGTCGGGGAGGACGTCGAGAACATCATCCTGAAGCTCCTGCAGTCGGCGGGCGGCGACATCGAGAAGTGCCAGGAG
>JBGPQQ010000287.1:0-5147 GCA_041489115.1 Vicinamibacteria bacterium
GATGTCCATCAGGATCACGTCCGGCATCAGCTCCCGGGCCATCTCCACGGCCTGCCGGCCGTCGACGGCTTCCCCGACCACCTCGAAGTCGCTCTCGGTCCCGAGGAGGCTCGCCACCCCCCCGCGGAAGAGGGCGTGGTCGTCGGCGAGCAGGACGCGAATGGTGCTCATGCGCCTCCTCCCGGGAGCGTGGCCACGACGCGGGTGCCCCGGCCGGGCGCGGTGTCGATCTCCACCGTTCCCCCCAGGCCCTCCGCCCGTTCGCGCATGGTCTCGAGGCCGAAGTGGAGCCGATCGCGCGAGGTCGCCGCCTCGCGGTCCCAGCCCACGCCGTCGTCTTCGACCGTGACCCGGAGCCAGGTGCCGTCCTTCTGGAGCCGGACCCAGGCGCGCCCGGCCGCGGCGTGCTTGCGCACGTTGGTGAGCGCCTCCTGGATGATCCGGATAGCCTGCACCTCCGAAGCGGGCGAAAGCGGGCCCAGCGAGCCCTCGGCGACCTCGAGCGCGACCTGGATCCCGTTCTGCGCGCTGAACTCGTGGAGGTACTCGGTCAGGGTGGGAACCAGGCCCAGCCCGCGCGAGACGAACGTGCGGAGGCCGAAAATGGACTGGCGCGCTTCCTCGTAGGCAAGCTGGGCGATGTGCGTCATCTCGCGGATGGCGTCAGCCATGGCCGGGGGGCCCGTCGCGCTGCCCAGGGCGCTCTGCAGCTTCATGTGGAGGAGGCCCAGCGTCTGCGCGAGGCCGTCGTGCATCTCCCGGGCGATGCGTTCGCGCTCGGCCACGGTCGCCAGGCTCTGTAGCTCTCCGGAGAGCCGGGCCCGTTCGATGGCGAGGGCCGCTTGCGTGGCCAGGCGGGCGAGCAGATCCGCATCCGCCGCGGCAAACTCCCGCTCCTCCCGGCGGGCGACGTAGATCGTGCCGATCCGGTCGTCTCCCAGCTGGAGCGGGGCGGCCAGGTAGGCGCGGGCGTAGTCCGGCCGGATGAGCGGACAGCGGAGGCATCGCGCTTCGGGGCCTTCGGTCGGCACGGGGTCGCACCTCGGAGAATCGTCTTCTGCGAAGAATGCCTCCGGGGGACCGCTCGTCGCCCGGGCCAGGAGATCGCCCTGTCCCGGGGTGAACAGGCAGACCGCGGCGACGTCGCCGCGAAGCAGCTCGCGCGCCTTCTCCACCACGGACTGCAGGATCCGGTCGACCTGGTGGAGGCGCGCGATGTCCGTGCTGATGCGGTAGAGGGTCTGGGTTTCCTGCACCTTCTGCTCGAGATCGTCACGTGCGCTTTGCAGCGCACGGTCGCGGGCCTGCAGCCGGTCGGCCATGACGTTGAAGGCGTGGGAGAGCTGGCCGATCTCGTTGCGGAAGCGGACCCGGATCCGGGTCTCGAGGCGGCCCTCGGCGATTCCCTGGGCGGCGTCCGCTAGCCTGCCCAGCGGGGCGGCGATGCCACGGTTGGCAGCGAGGCTGGCCACGACGACGAGCGCCCCGCCCACGACGATGAAAGCCACGTACAGGGCGACGATGGCCTGGATCAGGTGCTGGCTGCTGTCCAGCAGGCGGGTGATTCGGGATCGATGGGACCCGGCGAGCTCCTCCGTGCGGCGGGGCACCTCGTGGGTCGCCCGGTCCAGCCAGTCGACGTCGGACGCGGCGAGACGCCCGGCGCGGGCAGCCAGGCGCTTCGTGACGGCCCGCCCCTCCTCACTCAGCAGGAGCAGGCCGCCCAGGGCGGCCTGCTCCTGCTGGTGCTCGGCCGCGCCGACCTGGCCTCGATGCGTCTCACCGATCGCCTCCAGCTGGCGGACGATCGCCTCCTGCATGAGCAGGGCATCCGTCGTGCGGTCGAGCCGCCGCGTGGAGTCCATCTGGTGGAGCTCGAAGATCAGGTCGTCGAAGACGGAGTGGACCTGGTCGAGCCGCAGGACGTGGTTGTACTCCTGTGCCACGGCGTCGTTGTTCAGGTACATCCGGGCGGCGAGCGCCAGCGAGGTCCCGCCAACCAGCAGGACCGCCACCACGACGATGCCCAGAGCGAGAGTCAGGCTGCGGCTGATCCGCGCGGGGAACGACGCGTCAGGCGGCCGATTCATCGCTGGAGCCCTCCATACCCCAGAGTCAGCAGACGAGCTACCGGCAGCAAGAGGTGTACCCGGGCCCGTCCCTGCTACAAGGATCGGCTCTGGTGGGATGCTTGTGCGGTGGTTCAGGCTGCATTCTACACAAAGATTTGCGGAGAATCCAGGCCCCTGCCGGGCCGGACGCACGGCCTCTGGCGCACAATTGAGGCGTGGCCCCGCTCTCGCCCGCCTTCGCCAACGTCGCCTCGTGTTCGACCGGCGCGAGATGAACCCCGCCGACGACCTCGAGCGCTTCTACCGCGAGGCGCTCCAGCGGCGGTGGCCGCCCGCCGGCCTGCGGTAGAATCGGTGAGATCGCGCCGTTCGTCCCGCGTCTCGCGGTCGGGGATTCCACGACGAGGAGAGAGACCTGGTGACACCGACGCTTGACCGCCGGCTGCGCCTCGACGGCGAGACCCTCCTCGCGATGTACCGCACCATGCTCCTGTCGCGGCGGCTCGACGACAAGGAGATCCAGCTCAAGCGCCAGAGCCGGGTCTTCTTCCAGATCAGCGGGGCGGGCCACGAGGCCGTGCTGGTGGCGGCGGGCATGGCGCTCCAGCCGGGCCTCGACTGGTTCTACGCCTACTACCGGGACCGCGCCCTCCTGCTCCAGCTCGGCATGACCCCCCTGGAGATGATGCTGGGTGCGGTCGGAGCCCGGGACGACCCGAGCTCGGGAGGGCGGCAGATGCCCTCCCACTGGAGCCACCCGAAGCTCAACGTCGTCACGAGATCCTCGCCGACCGGCACGCAGTTCCTCCAGGCGGTCGGCTGCGCGGAGGCCGGGCTCTACCTCGCTTCCGGGCGCGTCCCGGGCGCTCCACCCCCCTCCTTCACCGGCGACGAGGTCGTGTACTGCTCCTGCGGCGACGGCACGACGTCCGAGGGCGAGTTCTGGGAGAGCCTGAACACCGCCTCGAACCTCAGGCTGCCCGTGCTCTACCTGGTCGAGGACAACGGCTACGCGATCTCGGTGCCGGTCGAGGTGCAGACCGCCGGGGGGAGCATCTCGAAGCTGGTGCGCTCCTTTCCCAATCTGCTGGTGCGCGAGGTGGACGGCTGCGACCCTCTCGCGAGCCTGTCGACGCTGCGCGAGGCGGTCGCCTGGTGCCGCTCCCGGCAAGGGCCCGCCCTCGTCCACGCCCGGGTGATCCGCCCCTACTCGCACTCGCTGTCGGACGACGAGGCCCTCTACCGGTCGGCGGCGGAGCGCGCAGCCGACTCCGCGCGGGACCCCCTGATCGTCTTCCCGCAGCGCCTCCTCGAGGAGGGCTTCGCGACCGGGGACCAGCTCCAGGCGCTCCGGGACGAGGTCGATCGCGAGGTGACGGCCGCCGCGGACGCCGCCCTCGCCGCCCCCGGTCCCGCCCCGGAGAGCGCTACGCTGCACGTGTACTCGCCGGACTTCGACCCGACGTCTCCCGCCCTCGCCTCCGAGCCGGTCCCCCAGGGCGGCCCCAAGACGATGGTCGACCTTCTCAACGCGTGCCTCCACGACGAGATGGCCCGCGACCCCCGCATCGTCGTCTTCGGGCAGGACGTCGCCGACTGCTCGCGCGAGCCGAGCCTCGCCGAGGTCAAGGGAAAGGGAGGGGTGTTCAAGGTCACCCACAACCTGCAGCGGCGGCACGGCTCGCACCGCGTTTACAATACGCCGCTGGCCGAGGCCAACATCGTCGGGCGGGCGATCGGCATGGCCACGCGCGGGCTCAAGCCCGTGGTCGAGATCCAGTTCCTCGACTACGTCTGGCCGGCCTACATGCAGATCCGCAACGAGCTCGCGCTCATCCGCTGGCGCTCCAACGGGGCCTTCAAGTGCCCGGTGGTCGTCCGGGTCACCTACGGGGGCTACCTGCAGGGCGGGGCGGTCTACCACAGCCAGTGCGGCGAGGTCCTCTTCACCCACGTGCCGGGACTGCGGGTGGTCCTCCCCTCGAACGCGCAGGACGCGAACGGCCTGCTGCGCACCGCGATCCGCGGCGACGACCCGGTGATCTTCCTCGAGCACAAGCACCTCTACCGCCAGACCCACAACAAGGGGGTCTACCCCGGCCCCGACTACACCGTCCCCTTCGGGAAGGCGGCGCGGGTGCGCGAGGGCCGGCACGTCACCGTCGTCACCTTCGGCGCGCTCGTGCACCGCTCCCTGGTCGCCGCCCGGCAGGTCGCCCTCGAGGGCATCGAGGCCGAGGTACTCGACTTGCGCACGCTCAACCCGTACGACTGGCACGCCATCGCGGCGAGCGTGCGCCGGACGGGGAGGGTGGTCGTGGCCCACGAGGACAGCCTCTCCTGGGGCTACGGCGCCGAGATCGCGGCGCGCGTGGCCGGCGAGCTCTTCGAGCACCTCGACGCCCCCGTCCGCCGCGTGGCGGCGCTCGACACCTTCGTGGGCTACAACCCGGCCCTGGAGGACGCCATCCTCCCCCAGGTCGCCACCCTCGCCGCCGCCCTGCGCGAGACCGCGCGCTACTGAGCGGCGGGGACCGCCCTCCCCGGATCCGGGGGGGCGGCGACCAGGGGCAGCGCGCCGCGCACCAGCGCCTCGATCTCGCCGCACGTCGCGAGGCCGAGGCACCGCTCGGCGAGGGCGCGCGCGTCCCCGGCGCGCACCGCGCGCACCGCCTCCTTCACGCGCGGGATGGCGGACGGGGCCATCGACAGCGAGCGGAACCCGAGGCCGACCAGCAGGACCGCCTCCAGCGGCTGGCCCGCCATCTCGCCGCAGACCGAGAGCGGCCGGTCGTGCGCCTGCGCCGCCGCCGCGATACTCCCCAGCGTGCGCAGCACGGCGGGGTGCAGCGGCTCGTAGAGAGAGGAGACCCGGGGGTCCGTCCGGTCCACCGCGAGCAGGTACTGGATGAGGTCGTTCGTCCCCACGCTGAAGAAGTCCACCTCGGGCGCCAGCAGGTCGGCGACCACGGCGGCGCTCGGGACCTCGAGGTTCACGCCGACCGGGACGTCCTCGCGGAAGGGCACGCCCTCCGCCAGCAACTCCGCCTTCACCTGCTCCAGCAGGGAGAGGGC
>JBGPQQ010000288.1:0-5113 GCA_041489115.1 Vicinamibacteria bacterium
GGAGGTCATCCGGGCGCTCGCCGCCGAGCTCCCGAACGACGTCACGATCCACCGCCTCGGCGACACGTACCCGGCGGGCGACGAGTTCATCCTCGTCTACGACGTCACCGGCCGCGTGATCCCGCCCGGGGGACTGCCCCTCGACGTGGGCGCGCTCGTGAACAACGTCGAGACCCTCGTGAACCTGGGCCTCGCGCGGCCGGTCACCCACAAGTACCTGACCGTGGCGGGGGCGGTCATGCGGCCGTGCACGCTGCGGGTGCCCCTGGGCGTCTCTCTCGGGGAAGTGGTGACCGCGGCCGGCGGGGCCACGGTTCCCCGATGGGCGATGCTGGTCGGCGGCGCCATGATGGGACACCTCGCCTCGGGCCCGGACGAGCCCGTGACCAAGACGACGGGAGGCGTGCTGGTGCTCGGCGAGGAACACGCGCTGGTCGCTCGATACCGGGCGCCCTGGCGCGCCATCGAGAGGATCGGACGGTCGGCCTGCGACCAATGCAGCTTCTGCACGGAGCTGTGCCCCCGCTTCCTGCTCGGCCACCCGATCGAGCCGCATCGGGCCATGCGGGCCCTGGGCTTCGGCCTGGACAAGGAACCGAACATCGTGGGAACGCTCTACTGCTGCGAGTGCAACCTCTGCAGCCTCTTCTCGTGCCCGGAGGCCTTGGATCCGAAGAACGTCTGCGTCCACGACAAGCCAGCGGTCCGTGCCAGGGGACTCGAGTGGACGGGCGACCCCGCGTCGGTCCGCCCGCACCCCCTGTTCGAGGAGCGGAGGATCCCGATGCGGCGCCTCGTCCTCCGCCTGGGGCTCAAGGGCTTCCGGAACGAAGGGCCCCTCGTGGACGTGGAGCTGCGCCCGAGCCGGGTCGTCCTCCCGCTCAAGCAGCACGCGGGCGCGCCCAGCCTGCCGGTCGTCCGGCCCGGGGAGAGAGTGCAGGCGGGGGACCTCGTGGCCAAGCGGCCCGAGGGGAGCCTCGGGGCCAACATCCACGCGAGCATCGCGGGGCGGGTGGCCTCGACGGATGACGGCGTGGTCATCGAGGCATAGAGGAGCGCGGGATGGGCGACAACGTGCGGACGGCTCGGCCGGACACGATCGGGCTCCTCGAGGTGTCGAGCATCGGCCTCGGTTTCGCGGCTGAGGACGCCATGCTCAAGGCGGCCTCGGTGGAGCTCCTGCTGGCGCGGACCATCTGCTCCGGCAAGTACCTGGTGGTCGTCGCCGGCGACGTGGCGTCGGTCCAGGCGAGCGTCGAGGCGGGGGAGAACGCGGTGCACGACGGCCTGATCGAGAGCCGCGTGATTCCGCGATTGCACCCCTCGGTCTTCCCGGCCATCTCGCAGTCCGTGGACATCGACCCGGAGAGCGCGCAGGCTCTCGGGATAGTCGAGACCTTCTCCGCGGCGGCCATCGTCGAGGCCGCCGACGCCGCCGCGAAGGCGGCCGCGGTGACTCTCTTCCGGATCCACCTGGCGATGGCCATCGGGGGAAAGGGCTTCCTGCTGATGACGGGAGACGTGGCGAGCGTCAAGGCCGGCGTGGAAGCGGCGGCCCAGGTCGCGGGCTCCGAAGGGATGCTGGTCAGCAAGGTGGTCATCCCGGCGCCGCCGCCCCGGCTCTTCCAGGAGAGCCTGTAGGCGGGGGCCGAGACCGCTTCAGATCCCTCGATCGCGTGCGATGGGTGCGCTTCTCCGTCGGGCGAGGCTGCGGCGCCACTCTCCCGGTGCCAGGCCGGTCTTGCTCTTGAATAGCCGGCAGAAGTACTGCTCGCTCTCGAAGCCGCAGCGGAACGCGATCTCCTTGACGGTGAGCGCCGTCTCGCTCAGCAGCGTGCGGGCGCGGCCCACCTTGAGCTGCAGCCGGTACTGGTGGGGACTGAGCCCCGTGTGATGGGCGAACATGCGGCGGAACCAGGAGTAGCTCACGCCGAGGCCGCGTGAAAGGTCCGCCAGGTGCAGCGTGTCCTGCGTGGGGTCGGCCATGCGGCGCATCGCCTCGTGGATGGCGCGGGCGACGCCCTCGCGGCCGTCCTGCCCCGGCTGCTGGGCCGAGTAGAGCAGGGACAGTATGTACAAGGTCGCTCCTGCCCCCAGCTGCTGGAGGGCGGGGCGGCCGGCATGGATGGCGTCGATCACCGAGCTGAAGGCCGCCAGGAGCAGGTCCTCGTCCCGCACCCGCAGGAGAGGCTTCTGGGGGGAGAAGAAGCCGTTGCGGACGAGCCGCCGGATCACCGGGCCGTCGCAGCCCACCCAGTGCTCGTTCCATCCGGTCCGTGAGTCCGGGCGGTACCGGTGCCAAAGGCCGGGGTAGAGGACGAAGGCACTGCCGGGCATAACCCGCCAACGCGCCCGGTTCATCTCGAGCAGCCCCTGGCCCGCTGAGATGTAGACGATCTGGTACTCCTGGAGAACCCGCCCCTTCTTCCAGTCGAATTGGTAGGCACCGGGATGGCCCGGGGGCGGGTAGGCGAAGCCCGGGGGGATCCGGGACTCTCCCGCCGTCGTCAGGAAGAGGCCCCAACGCCGGTCGCGATCGCTGATCGGGAAATAGCGGAAGAAGGTGTGGACGTCCCGCCTCATGGTTCGGGGACCCCCGTCGGCCGGCGCGGAGCGGCTGCCATTTTGTACAACAGACGGGTCATTGCGTCCATTGCTTCCCCCGAGGTGGGTGCTACGGTTGGGGCCACAACCATAACGCGAGGCGCATCCGCCTCACTGGAGGACCCCATGGATCGCAGGCAGTGGTTCCGCTCGTTCGCCGCGCTGGCCCTCGGCGTCATGACGGTGGGTCCCGCCCTCGCCCAGGACTCGCCGGCGAAGCTGGCCGTGCAGTGGGACAAGGTGACGCGCGTCTCCAAGACGACACCCACGCTGCAGGTGGTGGTGAACCCGCCGCTGCGGCGGGGAACGGCGGTCCACGACGGCGCCTTCAAGACGCTCCAGGACCTCCAGGCGGACTACGTCCGCTACGTGCCCTGGATGCCGTACCCGAGGCTGGGTGTGGCCGAGCTCGAGCCCCCGAAGGACGGGAAGACGTCCTGGGACTTCTCGCTCATCGATCCCATGACCATCGACTTCCTGGACGCCACCAAGGGCCATCCCGTCGTGCTGAACTTCAGCACCATCCCCCAGTGGATGGTCAAGACCGAGAAGCCCGTCTCCTATCCCGCGGATCCCGACCAGCCGGTCTGGAACTACACCCAGGGAAGTGAGTTCCGAGACCCGACCTTCAAGGAGGTGGCGGACTACTACGCGCGCCTCCTGTCCTGGTATACGCAGGGAGGCTTCACCGACGAGCTCGGCAAGAGGCACGAGTCGGGCCACCGCTACACGATCTCCCACTGGGAGGTGCTGAACGAGCCCGACCTCGAGCGCAACCTCACGCCGGAGACGTACACCCGTCTCTACGACACGGTGGTGGAGGCGATGCGCCGCGTGCAGCCAGCCACGAAGTTCGGGGGCATCTCGCTGGCGTTTCCCGCCCAGCAGCCGCTCTTCTTCGAGTACTTCTTGAACCCGAAGAACCACAAGCCCGGCATTCCCCTCGACTTCATCACTTACCACTTCTACGCCGTGCCCACCGCGGACCAGACGCCGGAAGTCCAGCAGCACACGTTCTTCGCCCAGGCCGACGGCTTCCTCAACGTGGTGCGCTACGTGGAGGCGATCCGGCAGAGGCTCTCGCCGGAGACCCGCACGATGATCAACGAGATCGGCTCCATCTCGGCCGACGATCTCCAGCAGGGCACCCCGGGTCACGTGACCCAGCCGATCCCGGCCTCGTACTGGAGCCTGTCGGGCGCCGTCTACGCATACCTCTTCGGCGAGCTGACGCGCATCGGCATCGACGTGGCGGGAGAGTCGCAGCTCGTGGGCTATCCCACGCAGTTCCCGAGCGTGAGCATGGTGGAGTGGGAGAAGGGCACGCCCAACCCGCGCTACCGGATCCTGAAGCTGCTGAAGGACAGGCTTGGCCTGGGTGACAAGCTCGTGGACATGCACGCGGGGCCCTTTGCCGCGCCGTGGGCGAGCTACCTCTACTCCCAGGGGTTCGTCAAGCCCGACGGCAAGCGGCGGCTGCTGCTCGTCAACAAGCGCGACCGCGCGTTCGAGCTCGTCGTCGAGGGCGCGAGCGGCGGACAGGTCGACTCCGTGGACCAGACGACGGGGTTCGGGCCGCCCGCGTCGGCGCGGCTCGACAGCGACAAGGTCACGCTGAACGGACTGGCCGTGGCCGTGGTCACGCTGCCGTAGGCAGGGAGTGGCCGGGAGGATGAGCATGGTCGAAGGACCATCGGTGGGCACCGCGCTTCGAGTGGGTCTCTTCGGGATCGGCCTCGACACCTACTGGCCGCAGTTTGCCGGCCTCGAGGAGCGCCTGAAGGGCTACCTCCAGAAGGTGGCGGACAAGCTGCAGCGGCCTGGCGTGGAGGTCGTGAACCTGGGCCTGATCGACTCACCGGAAAGGGCGGCACTTGCCGGGCACCGCTTCCGCCAGGCGGACGTGGACCTCGTCTTCCTCTACATCACGACCTACGCGCTCTCCGCCACCGTGCTCCCCGTGGTGCGTCGCGCCCGGGTCCCGGTCATCGTCCTCAACCTCTCGCCGGGCGCCGCCATCGACTACGCGTGGTTCAACGCCCTCGGCGACCGCACCCGCATGACCGGCGAGTGGCTGGCCTACTGCCAGGCCTGTTCGGTGCCGGAGGTTGCCAACGTCTTCCGGCGGGCGGGAATCTCCTTCCACCAGATCACGGGGATGCTCGACGACGATCCGCAGGCCTGGGACGAGATCTCGGGCTGGATCGAGGCGGCTCGGGTCGGCTACCTCATGGAGCACAACCGCCTCGGCGTCATGGGCCACTACTACGGTGGCATGCTCGACATCTACTCAGACCTGACGCAGCAGTGCGCCGGCTTCGGAGGCCACGTCGAGATCGTCGAGGTGGACGAGCTGGCGTCGCTTCGGGCGGAGGTGACCCCGGCCCAGATCCGTGATCGCGTCGCGCACTTCCGGGACGCCTTCGACGTCCAGCCCGACTGCCCGGAAGGGGAGCTCGAGCGCGCGGCGCGCACTTCGGTGGCCCTCGACCGGCTCGTGGAGAACCAC
>JBGPQQ010000289.1:0-5109 GCA_041489115.1 Vicinamibacteria bacterium
ATCAGGAGCACATGTCCTTGCGGCGGTCCACCACGTAGAACCAGCCGTCCGCGTCCATGGCGGCAGATGTCGCCGGTGCGCGGAGAGGCACTGCGTGCCGGTCCGCAGGTCGTACTGGCCCACCCGCGGGTGGTCGGTCCGGCCGCGGCCGCGGCAGAAGCGCCATCTCGGCCGCCGCCGCCACGCCGAGGAAGAGGACGCTGAGGAGGCCGTAAGGCGTGGAAGAGGGGCACCGCGCCCAGGATCACCTCGTGCTCTTCCCGCAGGCGCGGGAACCAGGACCGGGCCTGCATGCCGTTGGCAACGAGGTTGCGGTGGGTGAGCATGGCGCCCTTGGGCGTGCCGGTCGTGCCGCCGGTGTACTGCAGGAGGGCCACGTCCGTGGGCAGGAGGCTCGCCCCCGGGGGCGTCGGCGGGTACTCCCGCAGGAGCTCGGCAGCATGATCGCCACCCGGTCGCCCTTGCGCACCCCGAGCTGGAAGAGGGCGGTCGCGAAGCGCCGGGTGCGCTCGCGCAGCTGGCCCCAGGTGAGGGCGGGAACCGGCAGCCGCGGGTCGAGGAAGAAGCGGACCGCCACCTTGTCCGGCACGCGGGCGACGGTGCGGTCGAGGAGCTCGGGCAGGGTGACGTCGGGGACGGCGATGGTGCGAGGAACCCCCTCCTCGTAGTGCCGGAGCCAGGGGCGCTCGTCCGCGGCCGTCACCGGGCGGGCACCTTCGGCGTCCGCTCCTCCTCGATCAGGACTCGGCGAAGGTACTTCCCCACCATCGACTTCGGCAGCTCGCTCCGGAACTCGACCTTGCGCGGCACCTTGAACACCGCGAGGTGCAGCCGGCAGAACTCGACGATCTCCTCCTCGCTGGCCGTCTCCCCGGGCTTCAGGACCACGAAGGCCTTCACCGTCTCGCCACGGTAGGCGTCGGGCACTCCCGCCACCACAGCCTCGCGGACCTTCGGGTGCATGAGGAGCACTTCCTCCACCTCGCGCGGCAGCACCTTGAAGCCGGAGACGTCGATCATGTCCTTCCGGCGGTCCACCACGTGGAAGAAGCCGTCGGCGTCCATGCGGGCCACGTCCCCGGTGCGGAGCCAGCCGTCGTGGAACACCTCGTCGGTCTCCTCCGGCCGGTTCCAGTAGCCGAGCATCACCTGCGGCCCGCGCACCTCGAGCTCGCCCTCGTCGCCCGGCGGCAGCGGCTCGCCGGTCGTCATGTCCACGACCCGCGCGTCCGTATCCGGGAGGGGCAGGCCGATGCTCGCCGGCCGCCGCTCGCCGAAGAGCGGCGTGCAGTGCGTGAGGGGGGAGGTCTCGGTGAGGCCGTAGCCCTCCACGAGACGCCCGCCGGTGAGTACTTCGAAGCGCTCGAACACCTCGCGCGGCAGGGGCGCCGCCCCGCTCACGCAGAGAGCACCGCTCCGCAGGTCGTACTCCCCCACCTTCGGGTGCTCGTTGATGGCGGCATAGAGCGTGGGCACGCCGGGAAAGAGCGTCACCCGGAAGCGCTGGATCGCCTCGAGGACGATGTCCACGGGACGCGGGCGCGGGATCACGATGATCTCGGCCGCGACCGCCACCCCGAAGAGGAGCACCGAGGTGAGGCCGTAGACGTGGAAGAAGGGAATCGCCCCCAGGAAGATCTCCCGGCCCGCCGCGGCACGGGGGAACCACGCCCGCGCCTGCAGGCTGTTCGTCACGAGGTTGCGGTGGGTGAGCATCGCGGCCTTCGGCGTGCCGGTGGTGCCCCCGGTGTACTGGAGGAGGGCGACGTCCGACGGCTTCAGGTCGGCCCCGGGCGGCGTCGGCGGGTACGAGCGCACGAGGTCCTGGAACCAGTACGTGTCCGTCTCGACCGGGACCCTCACGCGCTCGCCCTTCCGCCTCTGCGCGAGGTGGACGAGGAGGCGCGCGTGCCAGGGCAGGCTCTCCGCCACGTCCCACCGTCTGGTCGAGCGCCTCCGGGAGGGTGATGTCCGGGTAGGGGATCGTACGCGGGACCCCCTCCTCGTAGTGGTGGAACCAGGGTGCGTCGTCCATGAGGGCCTCCGGCCGGCCGATGCTACGCCCGCGGCCCGGGGCTTGTCGATCGTCCTGGCGAGGCCGAATCGAAGCCCCGCCGCGAGAGCCGGAGGTCAGCGGCCGAGGAGCCAGGCCCAGAGGGACTTCAGCCGGGGGCAGGTGCAGCGCTTCTCCGGGGGGATGCCGGCCATCACCTGCTCGACGTGGCGGCCGCACCCCACCCAGGTCGGCTTGCCGCAGCGCCTGCATTGGATCCGGGTGCACATGTCGCCGTCCATTCTCTCACGGGAGCGGATCGTGCCCGCCGGCGGCTACGGGACGACCTTGACGATGAGCCGGCGCGCGGAGGCGTCGTAGAACCAGGCACTCGCCCGCGAGCCGTTCAGGGCGGCCTCGGTGGGGAGGCGGGGCACGCTGCCGCCCTGGTTCACCGTCACGCTGGCTCCGTCGATGCCGATCGACTCCGGCGCCTCGCCCCAGCGCCCGATCCGGTAGAGGACCGGCTGCTCGGGCAGGCCGGGATCGGCGGTGAGGGTCAGCTGGGTGTCGGTGAGCGTCGACGTGAACGTGATCCAGGGGGTGCGCGCGTCCTCGCGGTAGCGGAACGACGACGTGCCGTTCGGGTAGACGAGGACGGTCAGCGAGCCGCTGGACTGCGCCGTCCCGTGGCCGGTCTGGGCGTTCCGCACGTCCATGGGGATGAGCGAGCCCAGGCGGATGAAGGTCGGCTCTCTCCCGAGGGGCACGGGGAAGGCCTGGACCATCCCCGAGACGACGCGCGACTCGTCCCAGTAGTCGATCCACTGCCCGGACGGGAGCTGGATGTCCATCGTCTCCGTCGGCTCGGTGACGATGGGGGCGTAGATCTCGTTTCCCACGCGCAGGGCGTAGGTCATCGGGCCCCGCCGCAGCAGCCGGAGGTTCGGGGTCTCGAACATCCGATACGCGTAGCTGTAGAAGTAGGGCACGAGCTCCGTGTGCAGCCAGGCCCAGTAGCGGTAGGTCTTCACGAGGTCCGGCCCGTACTCGCGCCGCCACGGGTCGCTGTTGGCGTACGGGGTATGCGCCATCACGGGCTGGAGGGCGCCGAAGTGGAGGCGCCGGTAGTAGACGTCCTCGTCCGGGATGCCGTTGTCGAGGTAGGCGTAGCCGGTGAGCTCGGAGTAGGGGGCGGGGATGTAGGGGGCCTTGCCCAGGATCCGGGTCACGGCTTCCTTGAGCCCCGCGTAGTCGTAGGAGAGGTCGCCCACGTACGCGGCGTTCGCCCACTTGCTGAGGCCCATGTTGGTGGTGGACGGCTCCCGGTTCTGGTAGGCCTTGGCCACGCACTCCCAGTCGCCGGGGATCGCGGACTGCATGAACTCCGACGCGAGCACGAGCTCGTCGTCCGAGGAGCCGTCGTCCAGGTAGAAGCCCAGCAGGTTCCTCCCCAGCCGGGCGCTGGCCCGCTCGTACTGCTCGGGGTCGTGGCACCCGCCCCAGAAGTGCAGGAGCCCGCGGACCCCGTCGCGCCCGAGGCGCTGGATCACCGGGTCGCCGAGCTTCCACGAGCAGCAGTCGGCGCCCGAGCAGGTGTTGTCCGCGTCGGACCTGCCCTCCGACCAGGCGCTGCCGTCGAACAGATAGGCCGTGACCGGGATCTCGTGCACCGCCAGTTGGTCCATCTGGCAGGTGAACTCCTCGGCGAGGGTCTTCGCGCCGCCGCAGCCGCAGGCGCCGTTGTCGGGGCAGCCGCTACCCCACCACGGGCCGAAGGCGGCGTGGTGCATCGGGTGGTAGTGGACGGCGCTGGCGTCGGCCGGGAAATCCTCCTCGACGGCGTCCACCGTCGGCGGCGCCGTGGGAGCGGAGGCCCCCCCGCTGCCCGCGGGTCCGCCGCAGGCAAAGAAACCGCAGGACAGGAGCAGGACGGCCGGCGTCGCACGCATCTGCTCCACTTTGACAAGGTCGGCCCCGGTCGCGGTTGAATCCACCGGTCGGGGGTGAACTCGCTGTAAGGGATGTAAAGCGGATGCCAAGACTCGTCTCCCTCGTCTTTGACCGCGCCTCCGCAAGGAGCGTAGTGTCCTCCCATGAAGCACGAGCGGGACGGTCGACGGGAGTTCATCAAGGCCGTCGCCGGCCTGGCGGCAGTCTCGGCCCGGCCGCCGGGGGTTTTCGCGTCCCCGGACGCGCCGCGCCGGATCAAGTTCGCCGTGATCGGCCTGAATCACGGCCACATCTACGACATGGCCGCCGCCGTCCTGGGGGGCGGGGGCGAGCTCGTCTCTTTCCACGCGAAGGAGCCCGATCTCGCCGACGCCTTCGCCCGGCGTTTCCCGCAGGCGAAGCCCGCCCGCGACGAGCGCGAGATCCTCGAGGACGGCGCCGTGCAGCTGGTGCTGAGCGCCCGCGTCCCCGACGAGCGCGCGCCGCTCGGCATCCGCGTGATGCAGCACGGCAAGGACTACATGGCGGACAAGCCGGGCGTCACGACCCTCGAGCAGCTCGCCGAGGTGCGCCGCGTGCAGAAGGAGACGCGCCGCATCTACTCGATCCGCTACGGCGAGCGGCTGGGGAACCGCGCGGTCGTCCGGGCTGGCGAGATGGTGAAGGCGGGCGCCATCGGCCGCGTCGTCCAGACCGTCGGGCTGGGCCCGCACCGCGTGAAGCAGGCGCCGCGGCCGCCCTGGTTCTGGGACAAGCAGCGCTACGGCGGCATCCTCTGCGACCTCGCCTCGCACGAGGCCGACCAGTTCCTGTTCTTCACGGGCTCGACGCGGGCCGAGGTGGTGGCCGCCCAGATCGCCAACCTCCGCCACCCGGAGCACCCTGCGTTCGAGGACTTCGGCGACGTCATGTGGCGCGGCGACCGCGGCGCCGGCTACGTGCGCGTCGACTGGTTCACGCCGGAGGGGCTCGGGACCTGGGGCGACGGCCGGCTGACGATCCTCGGCACCGACGGCTACATCGAGGTCCGCCAGAACGTCGACATCGCGGGGAGGAAGGGCGCGGGCCACCTCTTCCTCGTGGACCAGAAAGAGACGCGCTACGTCGACTGCGCCGACCAGGGGCTGCCCTACGGCGAGCAGATCGTCGCCGACGTCGTCGAC
>JBGPQQ010000290.1:0-5105 GCA_041489115.1 Vicinamibacteria bacterium
ATCCCGCGGTAACGAGTGCGATCACCCCGATGATGGCGACGTGCTGGTAGTGATCGGCCACCAGGGAGTACTTCATGAAGTACACGTCGGTCAGGCCCATCACCGGCAGCAGCGCCACGCAGAAGAACGCCCAAGCCATCAGGAAGGGACGCCCCCAGGTCTCGCGGAATCGAGCGAGCGCGGCGGAGACGGCGAGCGCCCCGAGGAGCGGGAGCCACCAGAGAGGGTTGCCGACCTCGACGTGCCACTGCGGATACACGAACGCAAGGTGGACCGGTAGCAAGGCCTTGGACAGGTAGAACCACGGGACCGCGCCGGCGCCGAGGAGCCTCTCCCCGAGGCTCGCCGTCCGGATCGGTTCCGCGCCGCCGTGCGTCTGGAACCAGATGTTGACGAGGACCAGCGCCGCCGCGATCGCGGCGAACGGAACGACCCGCACCAGGTCCCGCGTGGTCACCCGCCGCCTCCGCCACCAGACCAGCAGCAGGAGAAGGACGGGCGCCGTCGCCACCGAGCCCTTGGCGAGCAGGGCGAGGAGGAACGTCGCCAGGCTGAGCCAGTACCAGCGGTCGCCGGGGCCGAAGCGAGGCCGTCGCCCGCGGCCCTCGTCATCGGTGTCGGCCTTCAGAAAGAACAGCGTCGTCAGGAGGAGGAACAGCATGGCGACGAGGTTCTTCCTCTGCGCGATCCACGCGACGGACTCCACGTTGACCGGGTGGACGGCGAAGACCAGCGCCGCGAGGTACGCACCGCCGACCTGGAGCTTCAGGAGGATCGCCCACAGGAGCAGCGCCTCGACGGCGTGCAGGGCCAGGTTCGTGACGTGATAGCCCGTCGGATCCATGCCCCAGAGGCGCCACTCCACCCAGAACGTCGTCGACGTGACGGGCCAGTAGTCGTGCGCCTCGGTCGTGAACCAGAACCGGTACAGGCCGTCAGGGGCCTTGATCATCGCGTTGTCCGTCAGGAGGACGCTGTCATCCCAGATGAAGCCCCCGTGGAGGGCCGGGAGATGGCCGAACAGGACGGCGCCGCACAGCAGGGCCGCGAGCCCCAGCCGCCCGAGCCAGACCCGCCGGGCCGCGGGCGATCCGGCGGAGGCGACCGGCGTCGCCTCCGGCGGAGAACCAGCGGACTTGCGGGCTCTTCGGCGTCTGGACATCGGTCGATCCCCCGCCGTTCACCGCCGGAGCGGGCTCGGGCGCGGCGAACCGTACGCCGCTAACCCGACACGATCTCGAACGGCTCCCGGACCTCGACCGACTGGCCGGCGAGCTCGTCTTTCACCGTCAGGACGAGCTCGTACTCGCCCGGCGAGGCCCCGCGGAGCGCGATGCCGTTGAGGCGCAGGAGGGCTCCCACCGAGGTCGGGTTGATGGGCGTCGGGGCGCTGCGCTTGAAGACCACCCCGTCCGTCCGGCGGATCTCGTACCCGGCCGTCACCCGGGGCATAAGCGACCCCGTTTCCTCCTTCGTCGCGCCGTAGACGGAGTACTGGCAGTAGAGCGTCGTGTCGGTCGCGAAGGCGCGCCGCACCTGCAGGACGGGTCGCCGGGAGCCGTCGCCCCCCTGCTCGAGGGTGTCGCTCAGGACGGGGGTCGAGACGCGCAGGGCGCCCGCCTTCGGCACCTCGAACTCGTGCACGACCGAGCCCACGCGGCCCGAGTTCAGGTCCCGGACGACGATCTTGGCCTGGTAGGCGCCCGCGGGCAGCGTGAACTCGCGGGCCACCGGGTACCCGCTCCGCTCGAGCCTGCGCCGCGTCTCCGGCAGGAGCGCCAGCTCGATCTTCTGGTCGTACCGGTAGTACTCGCCGCTCTCGCGGTGCTGGGCCTCGATCAGGAACGCCAGCGCGTCGGTCGAGCGGTCGGCCTCCTCCTTGAAGGCCAGCCCCTTCACGCCGATCTCGACCGCGAGCTGCACGCTCATCTGGTCGAGCGCTACCTCGTCGAAGACGAAGCTCGAGACGCGCAGGGGCACGTCCGGGATCTCGAACGGCGAGTCGAGGGCGTGGCCGATGACGGGGTCGGCGTTGCGCGGTGGGCCCTTCGGCACCTGGCCCTCGAGAGGGGCGTAGTAGCCTCGCCGGGCGCGCACGCTCAGGCCCTTCGCCTTTGGGGGCCTGACCTTGACCTCGATCTTGCGGAACTTGCCGTCCCGGCGCAGGTCGGTCGGGTTGTAGCCGAGGAGGTAGTATGCCCTCGACTCGCTCGACACCCGGCTGATCCCTCCCGAGAGGTCGTTCGAGTTCTTGACCACGAAGCCGCCGGTGTCGAGGGCGACCGCCTCCGCGCCCTCGGCCTCCCGGGTGAGGTCGGCGAGCACCGCCACCACGTCCTGGGCCTCGACGGGGCGCCCGAAGGCGGCGGTGAAGGCGTCGGGCAGCCCCTGGAGCCCCCGGGTGTCGATGAAGTAGATCGGGACGTTGTGGCGGCGCGAGGTGAGGGTTACGTCCTTGATCCCCTCGACCTGGACGTCGTAGATGAAGCCCTGGGAGACGAGGATCATCGACTTGCGGCCCTTGATGCCGGCCAGCGACTCGATGACGCGCTGCATGACCTGCAGCGTGATCCGGTTGCGCGAGGTGGAGAGCAGGTGGACCTCGCGGGCCCGCATGCGCACGACCTCCGGGATCATGCCGGGGTTGGAGGTGACCGCGTCGGCGGGCCGCACGCCGCGGGAGTCCTTCTCCTGCCCCACGGCGCCGTACGCGTCGAAGCGCCGTTTCACGTACCAGGCCATCTGCTCGTCCTGGTACTCCTCGATGCGCATGGCCTCGTACTCGGTGATACGGTCGGGCGAGGGGTCCGGTACGTAGCGGCCGTCGAGGCGCTTGAGGATCGCGATGAGGGCGTCCCGCCCCTCCGGCATCCGGGCGGTCCACCAGGCCCCGCCCCCGGTGGCGACCAGGGTCACGAGGTCGCCGGCCCCGACCCCCTCCTGGAGGAAGGCCGCGACCGCGCCCCGGGCGCGCTGGGCCTGCGCCGGCGAGAGGTGGATGTCGTCGAACACGACCGCGAAGTTGCGGCCCCGCTGGTTGTCGGCGACGACGTTCGAGGAGACGACCGTCCGCCGCGGCGCCACGGCCGAGGGGCCCGGGATCTCGGGCACCACGACCGCCTCGAAGCTGGTGAGCGTCTGCGGCGCGTCGTTCTCGGTGACGATGAAGTCGTCGCGGGTGAGCCCGCGGACGGACTGCCCCTTCTTGTCCACGACCGCGACGTCGACGGTGACGAGCTCGACCTCCGTCTGGAACGTGGGCTGGGGTCCCGGCGGGGGGGCCTGTGGACTCCCGGGCGGCGTCTGAGGGGCGGCTCCGACGAGGACCAGGCCGAGGACGGGGAGGGCGAGTCTCTTCATGCGACCTCAGGTTATCGTCCGGCGCGGGGCCGGATCAAGGCGAGGGCGCCCCGGCGGCGGAGGCACCATCACCGTTGACGCGGAAGGACGTGCGCTCCCAGGCGCGGTGAGGCCCGCTGCGCAGCTCCGCCACGACCTCGTAGCGGCCGGGAGCGAAGCGCCCCGGGGGGAGGCTCACGACGTAGGGGATCCGGCCCTCGGCGTCGGCAGGCGGCAGGGAGGGCTCCGCCCGCCCAACGACCTGGGCGTTGTGGAGGAACTCGAGCGTGACCTGGGGGGCGTCCGCCTCTCCCGCGGGCACGTAGGCCACGAAGAAGAGGCCGACTTCGCGGGCCGGGTCCACCTCGGCCTCCGTGACCCAGGGGACGATGCGGGCCTCGCCGGCCCGGAAGGGATCGTCGGAGGCGAGGGCGCCCTTCGGCACGCGCTCGGCGCGCTTCACGACCGCGAGGCTGCTCAGGCCGAAAGGAGAGCGGCCCGAGGCCACGTTCAGGCGGCTGTGGTCCACGGCCATGCGCCCCGACTGCTGGTCCCAGGCGGCCGTCTCCAGACGGTAGCGCCCTTCGGGCAGGGTGAACGACCGCATGAAGACGGCGTTCCCCTGCATCAGCTCGTCGTGCCGGCCGCGCGGCAGCCAGACCGGGGAGTCCTGGCTGAACTTCTCCGCGACCCCGCCCCACGAGGCGCGAAGGACGCCCATGAACGAGAAGTGGGCGCGCTCGAGCGCCGGGTCCCGGTCGGCCTCGAAGCGGATGCTCCGGAGCGGCACCTCGAGGACCAGCGTGTACCGCTGGCCGCCCGCCTCGGTCCCGAAGCGGAAGGCGCGCGAGTGGACCGGCAGGTCGCGCGGCGGGTCGGCGGAGCGCATGGCCTCGAGGAGCCTGACCTCGTACGGGAAGGTCGCGGTCCCCTCGCCGGGCGGCATCGCGAAGTAGCCGCTCCGCGTCTGGACGGAGACGCCGGGGCGGGTCACCTTGAGCGTGATCTTGCGGAACTTCCCGTCGAACGTGCGGTTCGTCGGCGAGTACGCGATCTCGTAGTAGCCGCGCAGGTCCCCCACCGCGCGGGTGATCCCGGCGCGGACGTCGTTCGTGCGCGAGATGAGCATCCCCCCCGTGCTCTCCGCGAGCTGGCCCAGGGTGGCCACCGTGTCCATGCGCAGGCTCGACTCCGCCGTGTCCGCGATGAGCATCTCCTCCCGGGTGAACAGGCGGAAGCCCCGCAGCATCTGCTGGCGCATGCTGGTCGCCACCGCCTCCTGCAGCGTCGCCCGGGCCGCCGCCGAGTCGCTGACCGTGCTCAGGCCCCGGGCGTCCACCGCGTAGACACTCACGTTGGCGCGGTTCGCCTCGCTGATGGCCGTGAGCAGCACGTGCTCGAGCGTCGGGGGGGCGTGGACCCCCTCGGAGAAGAACAGGATGGTCTTGCGCCCGGCGAGGACCTGCTGCTGCTTCGCCAGGGCCAGGATGGCGAAGAGGACGGACTGCCCCTGCTGCTCGCGCTGCAGGGTGTCCGTGAGCCGGAGCGCGTTGACCGCCATGTTCGCGAAGTCCACCTCCTGGCCGAGCTGGGCGGCGCCCCCGGCGCTCACCTGACCCACTCCCGCCGCCGTCAGCGCCTCGAGCCGGTCGCGAAGGGTGTTGGCGCGCGCCGCCTCCTCGGCCAGCCGGTCCGTGGCGGCCGTGTACTGGGTGTCCACCTCTCCGGTCGCGTGGAGCACGGCCGTGCGCACGGACTCGCGATCG
>JBGPQQ010000291.1:0-5082 GCA_041489115.1 Vicinamibacteria bacterium
CCTCCAGAGCTGGAGGGATTCCCATTAAGACGTAACGGCCTCCCGGGGGGTTTGGGGGGCGAAGCCCCCCATCTCAAAGAACGCCAGACGGAGCCGTAGGCGTATCCCTTCGCTAGTCCCCGAGATGTGGGACTACGGAGCTGGGGGCCGGTCTCGTCATCCAGCCTCCGGGACGGGCGAGCCAGCAACCGGTCTCGTCATCCAGCCGCCCGGGGGCTGGCCAGCACCAACGCCGACGGCCGTGTCCGGCGTCCTCTGAGATGGGGGGACTCCGTCCCCCCAAGCCCCCCTGCGTAGCTGACTGCCTTTGGGAGAGAATGGCGGGAGGCCCATCGTCATGACGGCCCGTCGCCTTTGGTCACGCCTCGCCCTGCTGGCCGTTCTCGTGGCCGTCGTCGTCCTGCTGCGGCTGACCGCGTTCGCCCCCGACCCCGTACCCGTCCGCGTCGTCGCCGCGGAGAAGGGGCGCGTCGAGGAGACGGTGACGAACTCGCGCGCCGGCACCGTGAAGGCCCGCCGCCGCGCCAAGCTCGCCCCCGAGACCGGCGGGCGCGTGCTCGCCCTGCCGCGCCGGCGCGGCTCCCGCATCCGGCAGGGCGACCTGCTCCTGCGGGTGGACGACGCTCTCCAGCGGGCGCAGCTGCGCCTCTCCGGGGACGAGAAGAGAGCCTCCCTCGCCCAGCGCGACCAGGCCTGTCTCGCCGCCGAGCGCGCGGGGCGGGACCGGGAGCGCACCGCGAAGCTGTCGGCCGACGGGATCGTCTCCCCCGAGATCCTCGACCGGGTGGACAGCGAGGCTCGCGCCGCCGAGGCGGCCTGCCGCGCCGCCCGGGCCGCCGCCGAGCGAGCGGAGTCGGCGGTGATGCTCGCACAGGCGCAGCTCGACAAGACCGTCCTCCTCGCCCCCTTCGACGGCATCGTGGCCGACACCTTCATCGAGGAGGGCGAGTGGACGACTCCTTCGCCGCCCGCGCTCCCCGTCCCGCCCGTCCTCGACCTCATCGACACCCGCTCGATCTACGTGAGCGCGCCGATGGACGAGGTGGACTCTGCCCGCCTCCGGAAGGGCCAGCCGGCGCGGCTCACCGTGGACTCCCACCCCGGCCGGCACTTCGCCGCGCGTGTCGTCGAGGTGGCGCCCTACGTGGTGGATCGCCTGGAGCAGAACCGCACGGTCGAGATCGAGATCGCGCTCGACGACGCCGCGGTGGCCGCCTCGCTCCTCCCCGGTACGTCCGCCGACGCCGAGGTCATCCTGAGCGCGCGCGACGGCGTGCTGCGGGTGCCCACGTCCTCGCTGCTCGAGGGCGGGAGGGTGCTCGTGCTCGAGCGCGGCCGGCTGGTCGAGAAGGCGCTCCAGCTCGGCCTCCGGAACTGGGACTTCACCGAGGTGACCGGTGGCCTCGAGGAAGGCGCGCGCGTCGTGGTCTCGCTGGACCGCCCGGAGATCAAGGCCGGGGCCAAGGCTCGCGAGCAGGACGCCGGGCCGCGCTAGCCGGGGACGAGCGCATGATCCGGCTCGACGGCCTCTCCCGCACGTTCGAAGTCGGCGGCCAGCCCGTGCACGCCCTCGTGGACGTCCACGAGGAGATCGCGGCGGGAGAGCACCTCGCGATCATGGGCCCCTCGGGCTCGGGCAAGTCCACCCTCCTCCACATCCTCGGCTGCCTCGACCGCCCCGACCGCGGCGTCTACGAGCTCCTCGGCCGCGACGTGGCCCGCCTCGACGAGGCCGAGCTCAGCCTCGTCCGCCGCCACACGATCGGCTTCGTCTTCCAGTTCTTCCACCTCGTGCCGCGCCTCACCGCGCTCGAGAACGTCGAGCTGCCGATGGTCTTCGCGGGCGTCGACCCCGCCGAGCGCCGCGAGCGGGCGATGGGCCGCCTGCGCGGGGTGGGGCTCGAGCCGCGGGCCTCGCACCGCCCCGACCAGCTGTCCGGCGGCGAGCGCCAGCGCGTGGCGATCGCGCGCGCCACCGTCCTCGACCCGAAGCTCCTCCTCGCCGACGAGCCGACCGGCAACCTCGACACCGTCTCCGGCCGCCACGTGCTGGAGATCCTGGAGCAGATGAACGCCTCCGGCCTCACCCTCATCGTGGTCACCCACGATCCCGCGGTGGCCCGGCGCGCCCGGCGCGTCCTCGTGCTGCAGGACGGCCGTGTCGTCCACCGCGGCTCCGGCGCCGACATCCACGAGGCGGTCGAGGCCCTCTCGGCCGCGGAGAACGGCGGGTGAGCCCACGGGACCTCCTCGGCTTCGCCGCACGCGCCCTCCGCGGCCACCGGCTGCGCACGGGGATGAGCCTCCTCGGCGTCGCGATCGGCGTCGCCGCCGTGGTCACGCTCACCGCCCTCGGCGAAGGCGCGCGGCGCTACGTCGTGAGCCAGTTCGCCAGTATCGGCACCAATCTTCTCATCGTCGTGCCGGGGCGAACGGAAACGACCGGGGGCATGCCGGGCATGGGCGGAGTGCCGAACGACCTCACTCTCGAGGACGCGCGCGCCGTCCTCCGCGGCGTCCCCGAGATCGACCTGGCCGCCCCCATCGTCATGGGCACCGAGACGGTGGCCTTCGGGGAAAGGCGACGCCAGGTGGCCCTCGTGGGCGCCACCCACGAGATGCTCGAGGTCCGGCGGCTCGGGATCGCGAACGGCCGTTTCCTGCCGCCCCTCGAGTGGGACCGCAGCTCCCCGGTCGCCGTCCTCGGGCAGACCTCCGCGCGCGAGCTCTTCCCGGGGCGGGACCCGGTCGGCGAGATCGTGCGCGTGGGCGACTGGCGGATGCGGGTCATCGGCGTCCTCGCCCCGCGGGGCCAGCAGCTGGGAGTCGACATGGACGACGTGGCGATCGTGCCCGTGGCCACCGCCATGAAGATGCTGAACCGCCGGTCGCTCTTCCGCCTGCTGATGCAGGTCCGCGCCCACACCGACCTCGATCGCGCCCGGGACCGCGTCGTGCGTGTGATCGCAGACCGCCACGGCGAGGAGGACGTCACCGCCATCACCCAGGACGCGGTGCTCGGCGCGTTCACGTCCATCCTGCGGGTGCTGACCCTGGCCCTGGCCGGCATCGCCAGCGTGTCGCTGGCCGTGGCCGGGGTCGGGATCATGAACGTGATGCTCGTCTCCGTCTCCGAGCGCACGCGCGAGATCGGCCTGCTGAAGGCCCTCGGGGCCGGCCGCCGCCAGATCCTCCTCGCCTTCCTCGCCGAGGCCATGCTCCTCTCCTCCACGGGTGGCGTCCTCGGCCTCCTCGTCGGCTGGCTCGGGGTGCGGCTGCTCGTCGCCCTCTACCCCGCGCTGCCCGCGACCCCGCCCCCCTGGGCGGTGGCCGCCGCGTTCTCCCTCTCCGTGGCGGTGGGAGCCCTCTTCGGCGTCCTGCCCGCCCACCGCGCG
Source organism: Vicinamibacteria bacterium (assembly GCA_041489115.1). Lineage (GTDB taxonomy): Bacteria > Acidobacteriota > Vicinamibacteria > Fen-336 > Fen-336 > DATBSL01. The sequence continues at coordinate 3,396 of JBGPQQ010000291.1, forward strand.
ACCCGCCTCGACCCCGTGGCGGCGCTCTCGGGGAGATAGCCGGTGCGCGACCTCCTCCGACTGGCCCGCGGCGCCCTCCGCGCCCACCGCCTCCGCTCGTTCCTGTCCATGCTGGGAATCGCCATCGGGGTGGCCGCCGTCATCCTGCTCACCTCCATTGGCGAGGGCACGCGCGTCTACATGGTGTCGCAGTTCACCCAGTTCGGGACGAACCTCCTGGTCGTCAACCCCGGCAAGTCGAAGACGATCGGCATCCCGGGCGTCCTCGGCGGCACGACGCGCAAGCTGACCATTGACGACGCCGAGGCGCTCGCCCGCGTCCCCGGCATCGAGACCGTGGTCCCCGTCGTGATGGGCCTCGCCCGCGTCCAGGCCGGCGAGCGCGGCCGGAGCGTGAGCGTGCTCGGGGCCACTCCCGACCTGCCCACGCTGTGGAGGTTCGGGGCCCGGCAAGGCTCCTTCTGGCCGCGCGGCGACCCGCGCCGCGGCGCCCCCCTCGCCGTGCTCGGCCCGAAGCTCGCCCGCGAGCTCTTCGGCGAGCGGAGCCCTCTCGGCGCGTTCGTCCGCATCGCCGGCGGCCGCTTCCGCGTGATCGGCGTCATGGAGCCCAAGGGGCAGATGATGGGCTTCGACATCGACGACGTGGCGTACGTGCCCGTGGCGTCGGCGATGCAGCTCTTCGACCAGGACGAGCTCTTCGAGATCGACCTCATCTACTCGAACGCGCGCGAGGCCGCCCGCGTCGAGGCCGAGGTGAAGCGCGTCCTCGCCGGGCGCCACGGCGGGACCGAGGACTTCACCGTGACCTCCCAGGAGGCGATGCTCGACGTCTTCGGCAAGGTGATGGACGTCGTGACCATGGCGGTGGGCGCCATCGCCGGCATCTCGCTCCTCGTCGGCGCCACCGGCATCCTGACCATGATGTGGATCGCGGTGGGCGAGCGCACGAGCGAGATCGGCCTCGTGCGCGCGCTCGGCGCCACCCGCGGCCAGGTGCAGGCCCTCTTCCTCGCCGAGGCGGCGGCGCTCGCCACCCTGGGCGGGGCCCTGGGCATCGCGCTCGGCCTCGGCCTCGGCGTCGCGGTGCGGCTGGTGGTGCCCGGCCTGCCCGTCGAGACCCCGCTGCGGTTCGTGGTCGCGGGCCTCGCGGTCAGCGTGCTCACCGGCCTCGTCTCCGGCGTCGCCCCGGCGCGGCGCGCGGCCGGGCTCGACCCCATCGAGGCGCTGCGTGCCGAGTAGCCGTTCGGCCGCCGCTCCCTTCCTCCGCTTCACGCTGCCGGACGGGCGGCCGGCCACGCTGCTGCTCGCCGAGGCCTCGACCGTGCTCTCCGTCGACGGCGCGCTCGTCTCGTCGTGGGACCTGGCCGGCCGCCCTTACGCCCTCGTCTGCGGGACGGGCACGTACCGCCGGGGCCTCGACGGCCGGCTGCTGTGGAAGCGCGAGGCCACGGCCGACGGCCCGCGCCTGCGCCGGCGGCTCCCGGCGGAGGAAGGCGAGCCGATCGTCGACGCCGCCCGCGCCGAGGCGGCGCTCGCCCTCACCGCCCTCGGCGACGCCGCTCCGAGCCCGGAACCGAGTGCGAGCGGGTCACCGATGTCAAGGAACAGCGACGGCGATGTGAGCCGTATCGATGCCAGGGGCCCCACGCGAGCGCCGGACGTGGAGTCGGCTCGCGTGGGGTCTGGC
>JBGPQQ010000292.1:0-5068 GCA_041489115.1 Vicinamibacteria bacterium
AATCGTCCGCCCGCATCGGTGTCCACGAATCCCAGCATCACCCACGACCCGTCGCGACGTCGAATCAGTCGGCCGGAGTACAGGTGCGGAACCGCCACAGGTTGCGCGGCAGACAGATCAAACGGTCCCAGCAGTGACCGACCCGGGCAGACGTAGGTCGCAGTCGCGACGGCCAGGCGACGGCGCCGCCGCTTGCTGACGTCGTTGGCGGCCACCGAGAAGATGAAGACGGCCGCGCCATGGTCTTCTACCGTGCCTCCGAGGTCTTCGGCTCCGGCGGACCGCCGGTCGGGAGGGCCTGTCTCCCGCGCGCAGCGGCGGTCCTCGGCCTCGTCGTTCTCCTCGGCGGCCTGGGCCTGCCCTTGCTGGGCCTCGTGCTCGCCGACGATCGGGTGCCCCTCTGCTGCCGCAGGGGCCGGTGTTGCTGCGCGGACGAGGCGGCGGCCAGGGACGAGCTCACCTGCCTGCGCCGCGGCTGCGGCTGCGAGCGACCGGGCGAGGCCGTGGCGGGGGCACCGCTCCGGATCGAGGCGGTCCTGCCCGCCTCCGAACCTCTCGTGACCATCCCGCCTGTCGAGGCCCGCTGGGAGGCCGTGGCCGAGCAGCCCCTCCCGCGGGCGGATGCGCCGCCCGTTCCCCCGCCCAGACGCTGTCTCTCCGCCTGACGTTCATCCGACGTTCGGTTCGTCTGTTCTGGCCGGCGCGTCGTCCACGTCCGCAACGCGGCCGGGGGAGGGTGTCATGACAGCGTTGGTGCTGGTTCTGGCCTGCGGGCTCGCCGCGGCCGAGGCGCGCGCGGAGGAGCCGCGCGGTCTCATCGCGGGATCGGTCACGTCCCGGGACGGCGCGCGCCTGCCGCGCGTCGCGCTCGCCATCACGGGCCCGACGGGCGGCGTGAGCGTCCGGCTCTCGACGGGAAGCCTGGGCACGTTTCGCTCGCCCGATCTCGTGCCGGGAAGTTACGAGGTGCGGGCCACGCTGGCCGGCTTCGAGGAGAAGGTCGTGCCCGTGGTCGTCCGCCCCGGACAGGAGACGCCGCTCGACCTGTCCCTCGACGTGGCGACCTTCCACGAGACCGTCAGCGTCGTCGGCGAAGCTCCGCGGGGCACGCTGGAGGCCTCGGAGTTGCGGGAGGGCTCCGCCCTCGACATCGGGGAGGCGCGCTGGGCTGGAAGGCCGGCCTGTGGCGCCTGCGCAAGGGCGGCATAGCGAACGAGGTCGTCCTGCGCGGCCTCCAGAGCCGGGACATCAACGTGCTCATCGACGGGCAGCGGGTCTACGGGGCTTGCCCGAACCACATGGACCCGGCCGCCTTCCACGTGGACTTCGCGGAGGTGGATCGCGTCGAGGTGGGCAAGGGGCCGTTCGACGTGAAGAACCAGGGCGCCCTCGGCGGGACCGTCAACGTGGTGACGCGCAAGCCCGAGGCGGGCTGGCACGCGACGCCGGCCCTCGCCGCCGGCTCCTTCGGCCTCGTGAACCCCTCGCTCACGCTCGGCCGCGGGGGTGAGCGGCTCTCGGCCCTCGCCGGCTACTCGCACCGGCGGTCCCTTCCCTACCGCGACGGGGACGGCCGGCGCTTCACCGAGCTCGCGAACTACCGCCCGGAGAACCGGGAGGACGAGGCGTTCTCGATCGGGACGGCTTGGGGACGGGCCGTCTGGGCGCCCGCCACCGGCCACCAGGTCGACCTCGCCTACACCCGCCAGGACTCGGGGGCGGTCCTCTACCCGTACCTGCTGATGGACGCCCTGTGGGACGACACGAACCGCGTGAACCTGCGTTACGAGGCGACCGGCCTCGGCGCGCGGCAGGCGAGCGTGCGCGCCCAGGGCTACTTCACCCAGGTGGACCACTGGATGACGGACGAGCGGCGCACGTCCTCGCTCGCGAAGCCGCGGGACTACTCGATGGGCACGCGGGCGGAGACGCGCACGGCGGGGGGCAAGGCGGAGGCGGTCCTGGGCGGTCTGACCCTCGGCGTCGAGGGCTACGAGCGGCGGTGGGACGCCACGAACGAGATGGCAGGGTCGGCCTACGCGCCCCAGGCCATGATCCCCGGGGTATCGGTGCGGATGGGCGGGGTCTTCGCCGAGTACACGCGCTCGCTCGGGCACGGGATGGCCCTCTCCGCCGGGGCCCGCGTCGACACCGCGCGGACCGAGGCCGATGGGAGCCGGGCCAACGCCGCGCTCTACGAGGCCTACCAGGGGACGAGCGCGCTCACGAGAACCGACACGCTCCCGGCCGGCAAGGTCCGCCTGGCCTGGCGCCGCGGGGCCCTCGAGGTCGCGGGCGGCGTGGGACACGCCGCCCGCGTGCCTGAGGCGACCGAGCGCTACCTGGCCTTGAAGCGCATGGGCACTGACTGGGTCGGCAACCCCGACCTCGCCCCGAGCCGCAACACCGGCCTCGACGCCGCGGTCAGCTTCACGCGCGCCGGCTTCCGCCTCGACCTCGGCCTCTACGCCAACCGTGTGTCCGACTACATCACCGTCTACGACCAGGCCCGCCGCACCATGCTGCCCGGCGTGATGAACGCGCAGGCCCGCTCCTTCGCCAACGTGGACGCGACGCTCACCGGGGCCGAGCTGGGCTGGAGCCTGCCGATCCTCTTCGGCCGCGTCTTCGTCTCGGGCGACGTCTCGTACGTCCGCGGCCGCCAGGACGGCGATCGCTCGCGCGGGATCGCGGCGGGCCCCCTCGCGGAGATGCCGCCGCTCCGCGGCCGGGTCGCGGCCCGCTACGACGACGGGCGTTTCTTCGGGTCGGTCGAGGGCGTCTTCGCCGCGGACCAGGATCGCGTCGACGCGTCGCTCAACGAAGCACGCACGCCCGGCTGGGGAGTGATGAACGCCTCAGCCGGCCTGAGACACGGCCGGCTGCGCGTGACCGTCGGCCTCACCAACGCCTTAGACCGCCTCTACACCGACCACCTCTCGTACCAGAGGGACCCCTTCCGCTCCGGGGTCCGCGTGCCCGAGCCGGGACGGAGCCTCTTCGCGAACGCCTCTGTCCGCTTCTGAGGCTCCGTGGCGTGGGGCCGCCGGCGGCGTCCGGCCGTCGCTCAGGCGAGCAGGAGGTCGAGGAGGAAGCGCGCGCCGAAGGCGGTGCGGGCGGGCACGAAGTCGCCGGCGACGCTCACGAGGCGGTCGGCGAGGTCGGGGCGGCGGGCGAGGCGGCGGGCGACGGCGTTCGCAACGTCGGGCCGACCCACCGCGACCTGCAGCAGCCGGTTGAAGCGGAACTTGTCGCGGGTGGCGGCACGGCGGGAACGCTCGTAGGCCACGAGGCGGGGCAGGGGCGGGGCCTCGGGCCGCTGGAGGGCCGTATGGATCGCCTCCGCGGCGAGCTCGGCCGTGCGCAGCGCCAGGGTCACCCCTTCCCCGGTGAAGGGGTCGTAGAAGCCGGCGGCGTCGCCCACCAGCACGGCCCCGGCGGCGGTGACGGCGCGGCAGACGAGGGCGAGGGGTCCGATGGCGCGAGGGGCCTCGAAGAGGCGCGCGTGCCAGAGGCGCTCGGCGAGGCGCGGCCATCGCCGGCGGAGGGAATCGCGGTAGAAGCCCTCGAGGTTTCCGGCGGCGGGCGCCATCTCGCTCCGGTCGAGGACGAAGGCGACGTTGGCGAGGGTGGGCGAGAGCGGGGCGACGCCGCAGTAGCCCCCGACGCCGACGTGCATCTCGCCGACGTCTTCGAGCCCCTGCACGTCGTCCCAGTGACCCCGTACCGCGAAGCGTCTCATCCTCGGGTGCTCGCGGAGGAGACCGAGCGTCCGCGCGACCACGCTGCGGCGCCCGTCGGCACCGGCGGTGACCCGAGCCCGGAGCGGCCGGGTCTCGCCGGCGACCTCCGCGAGGACACCGGCGACCGCCTCGCCCTCGCGCAGGAGGCCGGTCACCCCCACCCCTTCCCGCACCTCGGCCCCCGCGTCCCGGGCGGCGTCGAGGAGCGCCTCGTCGAGGGCGAGGCGCCGCACCGCGAAGCCCGGCCGCTCGCGGCCGCGATACTCGCCCCGGAACGAGGTTCCGTCCGGGGACACGAGGCGCATGCCACGCAGGGGGTGAGGGGCGAGCGAGCGGACACGATCGGCGGCGCCGGTGGCCTCGAGGAGCCGCCAGGCCTCGGGGGAGACCGCCTCGCCGCAGACCTTGTCCCGGGGGAAGCGCGCGGCGTCGAGGAGGAGGACGTCGTGCCCGCGGCGGGCGAGGAGGGCGGCGAGGGCCGAGCCGGCGGGTCCGCCGCCGACCACGACGGCGTCGCGCCGGTCGTCGCTCACGGGAGGCCCGCCACCGCGAGGAGACGATAGGGGAAGGAGCGCCGGATCGCGACGGCGGGCAGGCCGGCCGCGGCGAAGGCGGCCCGCAGCTCGCCCTCGCGGAAGCCGCGGCGGATCGACAGGAGCCCGTCCTCCACGCTGACCCGGCAGCGTAACAGAAGGGGGAACAACGCTGTGCCGAGAAGGTAGGGCACAAGCGCCCGGTGGAGGTCGTTCACCACGAGGGCCCGCCGCGCGAGCCGGGAGAGGCTGTCGAGCAGCCGTGGCAGCTCCTCGTCGTCGAAGTGGTGCAGGAACAGGGAGGCCGTCACCACGTCGAACGCCCGGTCCGCGAACGGCGGACAGCGCACGTCGGCGACGACCCGCCGGACGACCGGGGGTGCGGCCCGGAGGTGGAGGGTCTTGACGTCGAGGCCCACCGCCACGAGGGGCCCGGGCAGGCGCGACAGCAGGAAGGCGGGGACGTCCCCGGAGCCGCAGCCGACGTCGAGCAGGCGTCCCCCCGGAGGCAGGTGCGGCCTCACGGCCCGGAGCAGGCTGCCGCGGTTGCCCAGCCAGCGGTTGACGAAGCGCAGGTCGGCGAGGGTCCGGAGGGCCTCCGCCTCCGGCACGCCCTCGTCGAGCTGCTCGCGGTCGGTGGCCCGGGTCCGGAGATCCAATGGCTTTCACGCGAACTCGAGCAGGGCGAGCTCGGCGGCGAACCCGGGCCCGAAGGCGCCGAGGAGGCCGAGCGCGCCGGCTTCCGGCCGGCGGCGCCGCAGGATCTCGTCGAGGACGAAGAGCACGGTCACC
>JBGPQQ010000293.1:0-5064 GCA_041489115.1 Vicinamibacteria bacterium
CGAGTACCTCGACAACACCCTCAAGACCCCGGACGACGTGCGCCTGCACCTCGGGGCGCCCCTCCTGGGCGTCGTCCCTGAGCTGACCGAGGACGAGCACCCGAACCTCATCGTTCTCAACACCGACCTCGACCAGCGCTTCGTCGAGGGCTACCGCGTCGTCCGCACCGCCCTCAACTACTCCTGGAGCGAGCCCGGATCGCGCATCATCACCGTGACCTCCACCGCCCCGGGCGAGGGCAAGACCCTCACCGCCGTCAACCTCGCCCTCACCCTGGCCGCGCAGGAAGGACGGACCCTCCTCATCGACGCCGACCTCCGCAAGCCCACGACGCAGGCTCTCGTGCGCGGCAAGAGGATCCCGGGCCTCTCGGACATCCTCGTGGGCAAGGCCAAGGCCTCCGAGGCCATCCAGCAGAAGCTCAAGGACACGAACCTCGCCTACCTCCCGAGCGGCACCCACGTCCCGAGCCCCGCGGACCTCCTGACGAACCGGACGATGCGCGGCCTGCTCGAGGGACTGCGGAAGTTCTACGACTGGATCATCATCGACACCCCGCCGGTGGGCGCCGTGTCCGAGCCGCTCATCCTCGCACCGCTGACGGACGGCGTCGTCCTCGTGGCGGGGGCGGAGATGGTGCCCCGCAAGGCCGTCCTCCACACCCTCGAACGCATCCACGACACCGGCGCCCGCATCCTTGGCGTCGTCCTCAACCGCGCCCAGGTGGACAAGCACTCCTACTACTACAGCCACTACTACGGCCACTACTATGGCCGGTACTACGGAAACCAGTCCCGCAAGTCCTACGGCCGGCGCCACGGCCCGGCCGATCCCAAGGTGGCACAGATCGATGAAACCCGCGCCCGCGCGTAGCCGCAATCTCTGCGCCTTGCTGTTGCTGTCTCCGTTGACCCTATTCACTGCTTCTTGCGAGAAGCTCCCCCCCGTCCCCACCATCCCCAACATCCCTCCGACGGCCTCCTTCATCTACAACCCCGTCGCGCCCATAACCGCCGGCGAGACCCCCGTCTCCTTCAACGCCTCTGGCAGCCGCGACTCCGACGGCAGCATCGCGAGCTACGTCTGGAGCTGGGGCGACGGCACGCCGGACCAATCGACCACTAGCCCCACGACCGTCCATGTCTTCCCAGACACCCCGTCCAGCTGCGTCGAAGTCATCTACGCGGTGCTGTTGACGGTCGTCGACGACAAGGGCGACACCGGCACGACCAGCCTGCAGGTAAGGGTGATCGAGCTGCCGCTGCCGAGCTCGGCCGCCTGCCGGTGACCCCGAGCCGCGCAACGCAGTTCCGACGGTCAGCCTGTCGCCCCTGCCCACAGGCGAGCGCGAGCGACTACGCGAGCGGGCGAGGGCGCTCCTTGAGGATGCGCAAAGAGCGAGTCACTTCTTAAAGGGGGGATGGCCGTCGATTCGCGGGCGCGCTCAGTCCCCGATGGCGCGAGCGCGGGCGCTCCCGTCGGCCACGGCGGCGAGGCGATGGGCGTCGGTGACGATCACGCCCTCACGGCGTGGCTTCACCAGGCGCTGGGCTTCCCACTCCCCGAGCAGGCGGCTGACGCTGAACAGGGTCGTGCCCGTCATCTCGGCCAGCTCCTCGCGCGACAGCCCGATCAGAACGCCGCCGTCCGCCGACCGGCCCACCTGTCCCAGCAGCCTGAGCAGCGTGCCCGCCACACGTTGCGGCACGCGCTGGCTGGACAGCTCATAGCAGCGCTGCTCGAGGCTGCGCATCCGCTCGGCGACGATCCGGATGACGTTACGCAGGAGCACGGGGTGGCGCTCGACGAAGCCGTCGAGGGCGCGGCGGTCCCAGAGGAGCGCGTGGCTGGACTCCAGGGCCTCGGCGCTCGCGGGATAGGTGGCCCCGGGCGCCACGTCGAGGGACCCGAACGCCTCGCCGGGACCCGCGAGGCGGAGGATCATGCGGTCGCCGTCCGCTCCGACCTGCGACATCTTGACGCGGCCGGAGCAGAGGAGCATGACGTCCTCGGCCGGGTCGCCCTGGAGGAAGAAGCATTCCTTGCGCACCACGCGGCGCTCGCGAGTGAGCCGGGTCAGCTCCTCGCACTCCGCGCGGGCGAGCCCCTTGAAGAGGGGCGCCCTCTCGACGAAGTCCAGCCGAAAGTCGATCGCACGGCCGGACTGAGTCGCCGGCAGCCTCACCTGGATATGCCTTGCCTTCCTGGAGGGAACGAGGGAGTCGAGTGTAGGGCCCGGCCCGGGGGCTGTCAATACCGGAGCTGTCGATGCGCCGACGAGCGACTCGAACTCGACCGTGACCAGGCGTCGTTGTGACCAGACGTCGTTTGACACACGGCGATCGCGGCCGTAGCTTCTGCTCAGTGCTCTCCTTTGGCCTCAGGCGATCGACGTCCGCGGGTCTGCTCGCGACAGGGCTCCTGGTGGGGTGCCGTTCAAGTGGCCTTCACCTTCTGATCATGCGCCTCGTCTTCGCCGTGGCGCTGCTCCTCGGTGCCGGCTGCGAGTGCCTCGCCCTCGAGCTGGCCGTCGTCGTCCACCCTCGGAAGGTGGTCTCCGAGGTTTCCGCCGCCGAGCTTCGCGAGATGGTCCTGATGGAGCGGCAGCGCTGGAAGGGGGGAGGGCGGATCTACCTCATCCTGCCCCAGAGCGGATCACCCGAGAAGGACATCCTCCTGAAGAGGGTGCTCAAGATGACCGAGGAGCAGCTCCGGCGCCACTACCTCGCGAAGCTCTACGGGGGCGAGATCGCCGCCTTTCCGAGCGTCGCGCGTTCCGGGACCGAGGCCCTGCGCACCGTGTCGCTCGCTCCGAACGCGATCGCCGTGGTGGACGCCGGCGGGCTGGACCCGAGCGTGAAGGTCCTCCGCGTCCAGGGCCGGCGTCCGGGCGACGCGGGGTACCTCCTCGCCTCGCCGCGTTAGCCATGCGCCTTCGGACCAAGCTGCTGGTGCCGTTCCTGGCGCTCCCCCTCGGCTCGATCGCCATCCTCGGCTTTCTCGCGTATCGGGGCGGGCGCCAGGCGATCGAGGAGAGCCTAGGGCGGCTCTACGAGGCGGAGGCTGCGCGGGGTATCGACGCCCTCGATCGCGAGGCGCTCGCGCTCTACCACGAGGCGGAGTCCTGGGCCAGCCTCGACCCGATGCAGGACGTCCTCACCGGGGACATGGACGGTCGCATGTCGTCCTTTCTGGTGGGACGCGCGCGGGCCCTGCCTGCCCTGCGGCGGGCGGTGGTCGGGGATGCCAGCGGTCAGGTCGTCGCGGCCAGCCACGGGGACTGGCTCGGCTCCGTCGTTCCGCCGGCCACGAGGCCCGGTCCCGGTTGGCGCGAGGCCTGTCGGGACGAGCCCGGTCCAGGGGCCGAGTCGACGATGAGCTGCTCGTTCCCCATCGCGGCGCACTTCGACGAGAAGCAGGTGCTGGGGACCCTCGTGGCGGCGTGGGACCTCGGCCAGGCCTTCGAGCGCCTCGGCCGCGAGGAGCCCCAGGTCGCGGGGCGCGCCGACTTCGTGCTCCTCCGGCGCGACGGCCTCGTCGTCGCCGCCTCACCCGGGATCCAGTCGATGGCACCGCGGGGCAGTCGTCTGTTCTCGGGGACCGGGGCGGAGGCGCTCGCCGGCGAGGGCCGGCGCGGCTTCAGGGTGACCACGATCGAGGGCGAACCGCACCTCGTCGGCTACGCGCGGTCGGCGGGCCTGTCGGGCTGGTCTCTCGTCGTGATCGAGAAGGCCACGGTCGCGTTCGCGCCAGCGTATCGACTGCGGAACGTGGTCCTGGCCATCGCCGCCGGCGTGGGCCTGGTGGCGTTCCTCCTGTCGATCCTCGGCTCGGCGCGCCTCACGCGGCCGCTTCGAGAGCTCGACGCGGCCACCCGCCGGGTCGCGGAGGGCGACCTCACCGTGCGTCTCGAGCCACGGTTCGGGGACGAGATCGACTCGCTCTCGCGCAGCTTCGACCAGATGATCGGGAATCTCGCCCTCCAGCGGGCCCAGCTCGTCGACAAGGAGTACGTCGACTCCCTGATCGCCGAGATGAGCGACGGCCTCTTCGTCGTCGACGGGGCGGGGCGCGTCGAGCGGGCAAACCCGGCTCTCATTCGAGCGCTGGGGCGACCGGCCGAGTCGCTCCTGGGGCGGCCGGCCGGGGAGCTCTTCGCGGAGGGCGAGGAGGTGTTCGGCGCTCGTGTCCTCGAGCCCGCCCGGCGGCAGGGATCGGCCACCGAGGTCGAGCTCGGCCTTCGTGCGAGCGGCACCGGCGTCGTGCCGGTGATCGTGTCGGCGGGGCGCCTGCCGGCGAAAGGGCTTTCCGAGCCCGCGGGAGTGGTCTGCATCACCACCGGCATCACGAATCGCAAGGCGGAAGAAGCGCAGCTGCTCCGCGCGCGCGAGGCGGCCGAGGCCGCGGCGGGCGCGAAGGCCCGGTTCCTGGCGGCGGTGAGCCACGAGGTGCGCACGCCGCTCAACGGGATCCTCGGCATGACCGACCTGCTCGCGGGAACCGCCCTCAGCGACAAGCAGCGCGAGTACGTGGACACGGCCCGACGCTCGAGCGAGGCCCTGCTCTCCGTGCTCAGCGACATCCTGGACTACTCGAGGATGGACGCGGGGAAGCTGCAGCTGGCCCGCGTCGCCTTCGACCTCCGGCAGTGCGTCGAGGACGCTGCCGACATCCTGGCGTCGGCGGCCCGGGAGAACGGCCTCGAGCTCTCGGTGTACGTCGACGACCGCATCGCCCGCCGCGTCGTGGGAGATCCCCACCGCTTGCGCCAGGTGCTGCTCAACCTCGGGAGCAACGCGGTCAAGTTCACGCCGGCGGGCGGCGTGGTCATCCGTGCCGAGGCCGCGGCGGACCCCGCGATGGTGAGTTTCTCGGTGAGCGACACGGGTATCGGCGTGCCGGCGTCGGAGCGCGAGCGGATCTTCGAGCCCTTCCAGCAGGTCGACACTTCGACGACGCGGCGGCACGGTGGAGTCGGGTTGGGACTCGCCCTCGCCCGGCAGCTCGTGGCGACGATGGGCGGGAGCATCGGGGTGGAGGGCAACGAAGGGCGCGGCTCGACG
>JBGPQQ010000294.1:0-5062 GCA_041489115.1 Vicinamibacteria bacterium
CAAGAGGACGTGGAGGATGTGCTCCATCCCCAGCAGGACCATTCCCGCCAGCGGAAAGGCGACGACGATTCCGAGGAGCGCCGACGCGCGCAGCAAGGGTTGCGCCCCCAAGCGGGCCAGAGAGACATTGGCGACCACCAGAGTCCCGGCGGCGAAAGCGACGTTCAACAGAAACGGGGTCCAGTCGTGCACCTGGAACGCGCGATAGGCGACACCGAGACCGAACGTCCACAGCAGAGAAGAGGACGAGGACGAGAAGTGGAAGGGGGTGCAGCCCCAGATGTAGTGACTCGCCAGCGTCTTGGCGACTGCCATGTGTATGTAGGCGTCGTCCACAGCGTAGATCAGACGGCCGTCCGTCGAGCGCAGCGCGACACGCAGCGCCGCAGCCAGCGAGCACAGGAAGGCGGCGAGGGACACCAGCAGCGGCCAGAGCCGGAGCCAACGGAGGAGAAGGGGCCGCGCCGCGACATCGCTACCCGAAGCGCGCGACGTTGGATTCACCACCGGTTCGTTCCCCTTCCTGCCCAATACGCTGACCCGGTGTCTCGCACGGATGCCGCCGGCGGGCCATCATGAGGCTCGGGACCCATCGCACGAGCGCTCCTGCATTCACCAGCGAAGCCGACGGCCCGGCCCAGCCCAGCCCAGACTAGGAGAAAACCCACCCTTCCGTCCATCATGCTGTCACTGGCCGCCCCCGGCGGCGGGCCCGCGAGACCTGCGCGGAGAGCCAGAAGGCGGCCATCGCACCGACGGTCGTCCAGTTGACGGGCTGGTAGATGCTCATGCCGATCTCCGCCCAGCGCTGGCCCGCCCAGAAGAGGACCTGGAGGGAGACGACGGTGGCGAGCACGGGCAGCGCGGGGAGCCCCGTCTCCTCGAGGAAGGCCCTCGCGCACCACAGCGCAGCCGGAACCAGGGCGGGTAGCGCGTAGGCGAGCGGCCGCTCGTTGTTGTTGGAGATGACGAGCGTCGCGTAGACCGACGCCACGAAGAGGGCGCGGTCGAAGTGCCGGCGCGCGAGGCCGGGGAGGCGGTCGGGGAGCAGCAGGAGGAGCGGCACGAGTACGCCGAAGGCCTGGATGGTCACCACGTACGCCTGGTTGTCGAGCAGGTGATCGATGCGGAAGGTCATGCTGTCGACGACGCCGGAGACGAAGTCGTCGGGCTGGTTCGGCGCGACCAGGCGTCGAATCGCGACGAGGATCGCGAAGGGGACTGCCGCGAGTGCCGCCGTCCGCCCGGCGGCCGCCGGGAGCGGGCGACCGTTCCGGAGCTCGCGCAGGAAGACGTAGGGGTAAACGAGGACGTAGGTCTCCCTCACGAACGCGGCGAGGACGCTCGTCGCGAGGACGGCGCCCCACCTCCCGCGTTCGAGCAGGAGGAAAGCCAGCATCACCAGGAAGAGGGCGGCGGGGTCGGTCATCCAGTACTGATACTCGAACCACCGCACCGCGCCCTGGGTGAAGCCGACGACCAGCAGCCCGGCGACCCGGAGTGCGAGGGAGAAGCCCAGGTCGCGCAGGTGCAGCCACAGGACGAGCAGGAAACCGAAGAGGACCGCGTTTCGTGACGAGGAAGAAGGCCGCGTTCTCCGGAAAGCCGAGACGGGTGAGGCCCCGGACGAGGGAGGGGACGGCGAGCCGGTAGCAGTAGGGCGGCTCCTTCTGGAGGGCCGCCCGGCCCTCCGGGCCCCGCGCCATCTCGATGTAGCGCCAGTGGTCGTACTCCTTGACCTGCTTCGGCTTGTGCAGGAAGCCGAGCTGTGAGGACACCGAGGCCACGTTGATCGCGAGGACCAACACCGCGAGCAGGGCGCCGAGACGGGTGTCCAGAGGACGCGTCACGCGCCGGATCGTCTCACGTTCGCACCCCCGTGGCAGGCCCCCGAGGGGTCTGCTAGACTGCCGGTTTTCGGAGTGACGGTATGATCCATGCCTACAAGGAGATGCGCCCCCGGCTCGGCGCCCGGGCCTGGGTGGACCTGTCCGCACAGGTGATCGGGGACGTGGGCTGCAAGGAAGACTACCGGCGGTCGGAGGAGCGGTGACGATCCAGGCGGTCCGGGGCACCCGCGACATCCTCCCCGACGAGATCCCGGCGTGGCACCGCATCGAGGCCGCGGCCAAGGACCTCTTCGCCCGCTACGGCTACCGCGAGATCCGCACGCCGGTCTTCGAGGAGACGGAGCTCTTCGCCCGGGGCATCGGGGCGGAGACGGACATCGTCTCGAAGGAGATGTACACGTTCGCCGACCGGGACGGCGGCTCGCTCACCCTGCGGCCCGAGGCCACGGCGGGGATCGTGCGCGCGGTCATCGAGCACAACCTGCTCAACACCGACCCCGCGCTGAAGGTCTACGCGATGGGGCCGATGTTCCGCCGCGAGCGGCCGCAGAAGGGCCGGTACCGCCAGTTCCACCAGGTGGACGTCGAGGCCCTCGGCTTCACGAGCCCCACCGTCGACGCGGAGACGATCGAGCTCGCCCTCGCCTATCTGGACGCCTGCGGGGTGCGGCAGCACGAGCTGGTGCTGAACTCGGTGGGCGACCGCCACTGCCGGCCGGCCTACGTCCAGCGGCTCCGCGAGGCCCTCCGGGACGTGGCGGCGACGCTATGCGCCGACTGCCAGCGGCGGGCCGACACCAACCCGCTGCGCGTCCTCGACTGCAAGGTGCCGGAGGACCAGGCGACGATCGACGCGCTGCCCCGGATCACCGACCACCTCTGCGCGGACTGCGCGGAGCACTTCGCCGAGGTGCGCCGGCAGCTCGCGCTGCTGGGGATCCCGTACCGCCTGAGCCACCGCCTCGTGCGCGGCCTCGACTACTACGTGCGCACGACGTTCGAGGTCACGAGCGGCCTGCTGGGGGCGCAGAGCAGCGTCCTCGGCGGGGGGCGCTACGACGGCCTGGTGAAGGACCTCGGCGGGCCCGACGCCGCCGGCATCGGCTTCGCGGTGGGAATGGAGCGGCTGGCGCTGCTCCTGCCGCCTCGCGAGGGCGAGGCGCGCTGCGACGTGTTCCTCATGCCGCTCGCGAAGGCCGCCCTCGACCCGGCGCTCCGGCTCCAGCGCGAGCTGCGGCAGGCCGGGCTCCGCGCGATGCTCGACCCCGAGGGCCGCAGCTTCAAGTCGCGGATGAAGCAGGCGGACAAGCTCGGCGCGCGCTTCGTGGCGATCCTCGGCGACGACGAGGCCGCCCGCGGCGTCTGGACCGTGCGCGACATGGCCCGCTCGGAGCAAGAGGACGTGCCGGCGGAGAGGATCCTCGACCACCTGAAGGAGAAGGCGAATGGCTGAGCCCCTGGGCGACCTCGTGCGGACGCACTACTGCGGCGAGCTGCGCGAGGACCACGTGGGGAAGACGGTCACCCTCATGGGGTGGGCCGCCACGCGGCGCGACCTCGGCGGCGTCATCTTCCTCGACCTGCGCGACCGTGAGGGCCTCTGCCAGGTGGTGGCGCGGCCGGAGTTGTCGGAGGACGCCCACGCCGCCGCCGACCACGTGCGCTCGGAATACGTCGTGGCGGTGGTGGGGGAGGTCGCGGCCCGCTCCGCCGAGACCGTCAACCCCAACCTCGACACCGGGAAGGTCGAGGTGCTCGCCCGCGAGATACGCGTCCTGTCCGAGGCGAAGACGCCGGTCTTCCCGATCGAGGACGAGATCGACACCCACGAGGAGATCCGCCTCAAGCACCGCTACCTCGACCTGCGCCGCCCGCGGATGCAGCGGAACATCCGCCTGCGGCACCAGGTCACCATGGAGGTGCGGCGGTACCTGGACGGGCAGGGGTTCTACGAGGTCGAGACCCCCATGCTCGGCAAGTCGACTCCCGAGGGGGCGCGGGACTACCTCGTCCCCTCGCGCGTGCACCACGGCAGCTTCTACGCCCTCCCGCAGTCGCCGCAGCTCTTCAAGCAGCTGCTCATGGTCTCGGGCCTCGACAAGTACTTCCAGATCGCCCGCTGCTTCCGCGACGAGGACCTCCGCGCCGACCGCCAGCCCGAGTTCACGCAGGTGGACGTCGAGATGTCGTTCCCGCGGATGGAGACGGTCTGCGGCCTCGTCGAGCCGCTCTTCCAGAGGGTGATGGCGATCATCGGGGTGAAGGTCGAGCGCCCCTTCCCGCGCCTGCGCTACGCCGAGGCGCTCGAGAAGTACGGCTCCGACAAGCCGGACCTGCGCTTCGACATGCCGATCACCGACGTGAGCGACGAGCTCCGCGTGCTCGGCCTCGCCAACTACCCGGGCCTCCTGGAGGCGGGGGCCCGTGCCCGCGCCATCGTGCTCCCGGCCGCGAGCGGAGTGTCGGGGATGCGCCTGCGAAAGGTCAACGAGGAGCTGTGGCTCGGCCGCATCGTGCCCGACGCCCGGGGCGAGAAGCGCAACCTGCTCACCCTGAAGGCCACGGACGAGACGGTCGCCAAGCTGGCCGAGAAGGGCGCCTCCGCCGAGGTCGCCCGGAGGCTCCTCGAGAAGGTCGGCGCCGGGAAGGACGACACCGTGCTCGTGGGCGTGGACCAGCCCGGGCCGGTCGCCATGGCCATGGGCGTCCTGCGCCTGGAGATGGGGCGCGAGCTGAAGCTCGTCGACGAGAAGGCCTGGCGCTTCCTGTGGGTCACGGACTTCCCGCTCTTCGAATGGGACCGGGAGCTGGGTCGCCACGTCTCCCTGCATCACCCGTTCACCGCGCCGGTGGACGAGGACATCCCGCTCCTCGAGACCGACCCGGGGAAGGTCCGGGCCAAGGCCTACGACGTCGTGCTGAACGGCTACGAGGTCGGCGGGGGCAGCATCCGGATCCACGACTCGGCGCTGCAGGCGAGGGTCTTCCAGCTGCTCGCCATCACGGACGAGGAGGCGCGGGAGCGCTTCGGGTTCTTCCTCGAGGCGCTCCAGTACGGCACGCCCCCCCACGGCGGGATCGCCCTCGGGCTCGATCGCATCGTGATGATCATGGCGGGGGAGACGTCGCTGCGCCAGGTCATCGCCTTCCCGAAGACGGCGAGCGCGACCGATCTCCTGACCGGCTCGCCCTCGCCGGTGCGGGACGACCAG
>JBGPQQ010000295.1:0-5044 GCA_041489115.1 Vicinamibacteria bacterium
GGGCGCGCTCCTGCGCCGCCGCGCCGACTTCGAGAACTACCGCCGCCGCGTCGAGCGCGAGCGCGGTGCCGCGGCGGTCGAGGCGGAGGCCGCGATCCTGCGCCAGGTGCTCGGCACCGTGGACAACCTCGAGCGGGCCCTCGCCGCGAGCGGCGCCGACTCGGGCCTCCGGGAGGGCGTGGCGCTCACCCTCCGCGAGCTGCTCGCCCTGCTCG
Source organism: Vicinamibacteria bacterium (assembly GCA_041489115.1). GTDB lineage: Bacteria > Acidobacteriota > Vicinamibacteria > Fen-336 > Fen-336 > DATBSL01. Next base: position 216 of record JBGPQQ010000295.1, read on the forward strand.
AGTCGCTGGGCGTCGCCGCCGTGGATCCCCTCGGGCAGCGCTTCGACCCGGCCCTGCACCAGGCGATCCTTCACGAGACGGCGGCCGGGTTCGAGCCGGGGACGGTGGCGGAGGTGTTCCGGAAGGGGTACACGTACAAGGACCGGCTGCTCCGGCCGGCGCTCGTCAAGGTGGCGAGCGGGGGCTCGGAGAAGCACGGGGACGGCGACGGTGACGTTCAGTAGCGACGCAACGGGGAAAGGGAGCGAGGTTCCACAGTGGGAAAGATGATCGGCATCGACCTGGGCACGACGAACTCGTGCGTGGCGGTGATGGAGGGCGGCGTCCCCCAGGTCATCCCCAACCAGGAGGGCGCGCGCACGACGCCCTCCATCGTCGGCTTCACCGCCAAGGGCGAGCGCCTGGTCGGCCAGATCGCCAAGCGGCAGGCCCTGACCAACCCCAAGAACACGGTGTCCGCCGTCAAGCGCCTGATCGGGAGGAAGTTCGACTCCCCGGAGGCCGAGGAAGCGCGCCGGTTGACACCCTTCCAGCTCGTGGGGGCCCCGAACGGCGACGTCCACATCCAGATCGAGGACAAGGTCTACTCGCCGCCCGAGATCTCGTCCTTCGTGCTCCAGAAGCTGAAGGCGGCGGCGGAGGACTACCTCGGCGAGGCGGTCGAGGAGGCGATCATCACCGTCCCCGCCTACTTCAACGATCCGCAGCGGCAGGCCACGAAGGACGCCGGCCTCATCGCCGGCCTCAAGGTCTCGCGCATCATCAACGAGCCGACGGCGGCTGCGCTCGCCTACGGCCTCAAGAACACCGGCAAGAACGGCCAGTTCGTCGCGGTGTACGACCTCGGCGGGGGCACGTTCGACATCACGATCCTGGAGATGGCGGACGGTCTCTTCCAGGTGCGCGCCACCGGCGGCGACACCTACCTCGGGGGCGAGGACTTCGACCAGCGCGTCATCGACTGGCTCATCGGCGAGTTCCAGCGCGAGACCGGGATCGACCTGACCCAGGACCGCATGGCCCTCCAGCGCCTCAAGGAGGCGGCGGAGAAGGCGAAGTGCGAGCTCAGCACCGCGCAGCAGACGGAGATCGTGCTCCCCTTCATCTCGGCCGACGCCTCCGGGCCCAAGCACCTCAACATCGTGCTCACCCGGCAGAAGTACGAGGAGCTGACGGACGCTCTCCTCGACCGCACCATCGAGCCGTGCAAGCGCTGCCTCGCCGACGCGGGCATGAAGCCCGAGCAGATCGACGAGGTGCTGCTCGTCGGCGGCCAGACCCGCGCCCCGAAGGTCACGGAGGTGGTCCGCAAGGCCTTCGGAAAGGAGCCGAACCGCGCCGTCAACCCCGACGAGGGTGTCGCCATGGGCGCCGCCATCCAGACCGGCATCATCCAGGGCGAGGTCAAGGACCTCGTGCTCCTCGACGTCACCCCGCACACCCTGGGCATCGAGACGAAGGACGGCACCTTCACGCCCCTCATCGAGCGGAACAGCACGATCCCCACCCGCAAGAGCCGCGTGTTCACGACCGTGGCCGACAACCAGACCCGGGTCGAGGTCCACGCTCTGCAGGGCGAGAGCGACATGGCGGCGTACAACAAGAGCCTCGCCAAGTTCGAGCTGACCAGCATCCCGCCCGCGCCGAGGGGCGTGCCGCAGATCGAGGTCACGTTCGAGATCGACGTCAACGGCATCGTGTCCGTCGGCGCGCAGGACCAGGCCACCGGCCGCAGCCAGAACATGGTCATCCACCCCTCCGGCGGCCTGAGCCAGTCGGAGGTCAGCCGCCTCGTCGCCGAGACCCGCGCCCGCGATTCCGAGGACAAGGCCCGGAAGGACCAGGAGGCGGTCGTCCGGCAGCTCGACGGCCTCGTCGCGAACACCATGCGCTCCGTCCAGGCCCTCGAGGGGAAGCTCACCGCCGACGAGCAGAAGCGCATCCTCGACGCGATCGAGAAGGCCAAGAAGGCCCGGGCCGACGGCGGCCTCGACGAGCTCAAGGGGCGCCTCACGGACATGGAGAAGGCGGCGGGGATCATCGGCCAGGCCATGCTCCGGCCGTGACGCCCGGCCGACGCTTCGTTTCCTCGCGACGCTCCTAGGGAAGACGGACGGATGACGCCCCCGCGCGACTACTACGAGGTGCTCGGAGTCCCCCGCAACGCCTCGGAGCAGGAGATCAAGTCCGCCTACCGGAAGCTCGCCCTCAAGCACCACCCCGATCGCAACCCGGGCGACCGCCAGGCGGAGGACCGTTTCAAGGAGGCCGCGGAAGCCTACGGCGTCCTCGGAGACCCGGAGAAGCGGCGCCGCTACGACGCGTACGGCCACGCGGGTCTCGGCGGCGCTGCCGCGGCCGGCTTCGACCCCACGATCTTCGCGGACTTCAGCGACATCCTGGGTGACTTCTTCGGCTTCGGAGACGTCTTCGGCCGCCGACGCACTGGGCCGCGCCGCGGGGCGGACCTGCGCTACAACCTGGAGGTCTCCTTCGAGGAGGCCGCGTTCGGCACCGAGACCCAGATCCGCATCCCCCGCGTCGAGACCTGCTCGGCCTGCTCGGGCAGCGGCGCCGCCGCGGGCACGCGGCCCGCCACCTGCCCCACCTGCCGCGGCTCGGGGCAGGTCACCTTCCAGCAGGGCTTCTTCACCGTGGCCCGCACCTGCAGCCACTGCCGCGGCTCGGGCCGCATCGTGGCCGAGCGCTGCAAGGCCTGCGACGGCGAAGGGCACGTTCCCATCGAGCGCACCCTCCAGATCAAGATCCCGCCCGGGGTGGACACGGGGAGCCAGTTGCGCATCGGCGGCGAGGGGGAGCCCGGCGAGCTGGGCGGCCCCCCGGGCGAGCTCTACGTCGTCCTGCGGGTGGCGGAGCACGCCTTCTTCAAGCGCGATGGCACGCACCTCTTCTGCGAGATTCCGGTCAGCCTGCCCCAGGCCGCCCTGGGCGCGACCCTCGAGGTCCCGACCCTCGGCGGGGGGCACACGAAGCTCGCCGTGCCCGAGGGCACCCAGTCCGGCACGGTCCTGCGGCTCAAGTCACAAGGCGTCCCGGCGCTCGGCGGCCGGGGCCGCGGCGACCTTCACGTGCTCGTGCGCGTCGTCGTCCCGAAGCGCCTCACCCCCGAGCAGCGGAAGCTCTTCGAGCAGCTCGCGAAGACGCTTCCGGTGCCCGACCTCGAGGACAAGGACCGGTCGCTCCTCGAGAGGATGAAGGACTTCCTCGGCTGAGGCCGGGAGAGCCTCCCATGCGCGCTTGGCGCGTGACCGTGGCCGCGGCTGACGAAGACCTCGCCGCCGCGGCCCTCTGGGAGGCGGGGACGGCGGGAGTCGAGATCCGCCCCGCTTCCGGGAGCCGCGTCCAGCTCCTGGCCTACTTCGAGGACGACGCGCCGGCCCCCGCGCCCGCGCTCCTCCCGCGCGGCGCCGCCGTCGAGCCCGCCGACGTGCCGGAGGTGGACTGGGTGGCGCGGTTCCGCGAGGGCTTTCGCTCCTTTCGCGTGGGACGCTTCCTCGTGGCGCCACCCTGGGACGCCTTGGACGCGCCGTCCCGTGATGTCCTGCTCGTCGATCCCGGGAGGGCCTTCGGGACCGGCACCCACGAGACGACGCGGCTCTGCCTCGCCGCCCTCGAGGACCTCGCCGGCCGCCGGCCGCTGGGCCGGACGCTGGACCTCGGCGCGGGAACGGGCCTGCTGGCGATCGCGGCCGCGCGGCTGGGCGCTTCCCCCGTCGTCGCCTCCGACCTCGACCCCGAGGCCACCGGGTCCTCCCGTCACCACGCCCGCCTCAACGGCGCGCCGCTGCTCGTCGTGCGCGCCGATGGCGGCCGGGGGTTTCGCCCGGCCTCCTTCGACCTGCTCCTCGCCAACCTGATGGCCCTGCTGCTCGTCGACCGCTCAGCCGAGATCCGCTCCCTGCTCGCGCCCGGCGGCGCCCTCGTCCTCTCGGGGCTCCTCGCCGGGGACGTTCCCCACGTCCGCGACGCCTTCGCGGCCTGCGGCACGCCGGCCGTGCGTCTCGACGGTGAGTGGGCCGCCCTCGTCTACGGCGGTGCCCGATGAGCGCCCCCCGCTTTCACGTCCCGAGCGCCGCCCCCGGCGCGCGCGTCGAGCTGCCCGAGCACACGGCCCACCACGCCCGCGAGGTGCTGCGCCTGCGCGCGGGCGCCGCGGTGCGGGTCTTCGACGGCGCCGGGTCGGAGTTCGAGGCCGTCCTCGACGAGGTGTCCCGCCGCACCGTCTCGGCCCTCCTCCGCCATGCCGTCGCGCCACGGCCGGAGTCGCGGCTCCGCCTGGTTCTCGCGGTCTCGCCTCTGAAAGGCGCCCGGATGGAGGTCGTCGTGCAGAAGGCGACCGAGCTCGGCGTGGCGGAGATCTGGCCCGTCGTCACGTTCCGCACGGACGCCGCGGCGCGACCCGCCCTGCAGGGCTCCCGCAGCGAGCGATGGGAGATGGTCGCCTCGGGCGCGGCCGAGCAATGCGGGCGCGCGGTGGTGCCCCGCGTCCCGCCGACCACGACGCTCGACGGCCTGCTCGCCCGACCCTTCGACGGCGCGCGGGCCGTGCTGCTCGAGACTCCCGGTCACCCGGCGCTGGCGTCACTCACCGTCGATGCGTCTTCCCCGCTGCTGCTGCTGGTGGGACCGGCCGGCGGCTTCGAGCCGGCCGAGGCCCAAGCCCTGCACGCCGCCGGCTTCGCCGCCGCCTCGCTCGGCCCGCGCATCCTGCGCGCCGAAACCGCCGCCGTCGCCGCTGTGGCCATCGCTCAGGCGATGTGGGGCGACCTCCGACCCTGACGGGAGGTAGCCCCACTCGGCCGCAACCA
>JBGPQQ010000296.1:0-5038 GCA_041489115.1 Vicinamibacteria bacterium
CAGGCCGGCACCGACCCGACCAAGCCGGCGCAACGCACGGAGCAGGTGCACGGCACGCCAGAGTGGATCGAGACCGAGTGCAAGGCCAAGAACAGGCGGTGGTGGTGATCGCGGAGCCGGCATGCTGGCAGACCGGTCCGGACAGGCGGCACGGCGAGTCGAGGCGGTGGGCCCACTGGAGCCCGTAGCGGTGGACGCCGGAGGTCATCAGCACCGGGTCCCACGGCTTCCAGCGCGGAGCGAGCGCAGCGGCCGCGGCGGCGATCCCGACGGCCGTCACGGCCTGAAGGGCGGGCCGGCCGCCGGCGGCGGCGACGAGCGCCCCGGCGCCGCCCGCCATCAGGAGCCCGGCGAACACGAGGTACGGCGGCTGGAGGCCGAGGCGCGGGACGAGCAGGAGATCGGCCGCGAGCGCGCCGGCGATGGCCCCGCCGGTGTTCCAGGCGTAGAGCCGGCCCGAGGCCTTCTGGGCACCGGCGCCGCGCGCGAGGTGCAGCAGCAGCGGGAAGGTGAGACCCAGCACGAGCGTGACCGGCAGCATCGTCGCGAGGCAGAGCGCGAAGCCGGCGAGCTGGTGGGCCGCGAAGGAGACGGGCAGGGCGCCGAGGGCGGCGAGGTAGGCGATCGGCAGGAGGCCGATCGCCCACTGGCCGGCGAGCACGGCGAGCCCCGCGGCGGCGAAGAGCACGCCCACGGTTCGCGCCGGCCGGAGCACACGCCCGCGCACGCGCGCGTAGACGGCGGAGCCGAGGGCGATGCCGAGGAGCACCGCCAGCAGCATCAGGTTGAAGGCGTAGACGGACGAGCCGATCACCAGCACGTAGGACCGCGTCCACAGCACCTCGACGCCGAAGGTGGCGGCTCCCGAGGCGAAGGCGAGGGCGGGGCCGAGGGCGGCGGGGGGCCCGCCCGCGCCGGGCCCGGCTGTCGCCGGGATCTCCCCGCCCGGGGGCGGAGGGCCGATCTCGCGCGACCAGCGCCGCGCGACCCCTCCGACGAAGAGGCTCGCCGACGCCGCCGCGACGAGGGTCCCGCGGACGCCGAGCGCCGGCACCAGGACGAAGGGCGCGAGCCCGACGCCGAGGGCGCCACCCAGCGTGTTCAGGAGGTACAGGCGGCCGAAGCCCGCGTGCACGTCCGTGCCGGCGCGGGCGAGGAACTCCACCGCGAGCGGCACCGTCGCGCCCAGGAGGACCGTCGGCGGGAGGAGCACGAGCGCGGCGAGGACCGCGATGCCGGCCGACTCGGCCGCGCCGGCGAGCCCCGAGCGGGCGACGAGCGCGCCGTAGGCCCACGGGAGCGCGCGCAGGAGCGGCAGGGTGAGGAGCGCGGTGGCGCCGATCGCCAGCTCGATGCGCGCGTAGGCCCGCAGCGGGTCCGCGGCCGGGCGGCGCGCGGCGAGCGCGCTCCCGAGGGTGAGCCCTCCCATGAAGACGGCCAGCACCATCGCCACCGCCGAGGTGGTGCCGCCGAAGATCAAGCCGAACAGCCGCATCCAGAGCGACTCGTAGACGAGGGCGGCGGCCCCGGAGAGGGCCACGAGGAAAGGGAGCGCCCGCGCGGTGCGGGCGGCGGACGGCTCGTTCTTCGGGCCAGACATCGTGCGGATCGGAATCTAGCAGATCGGCTAGAATCGCGCTCCCGTGCCCCACCCCGATCCCGCTCCCCGAGAGGCCCTCGCGACGGCGCTCCGAAGCCTCCGGCCCGCCGACGAGGAAGAAGCGCGCGACCGCGACCGGATCCTCGCCTTCGTCCTCCGCCACGAGCACCCGTTCGACCGGGCCATCCCCGAGGGCCACCTGACGGGCAGCGCGATCACCGTCACGGCCGACGGCGCGCGCGTGCTGCTCCTCCACCACCGCAAGCTCGACCGCTGGCTGCAGCCCGGCGGCCACGGCGACCCCGGCGAGACGACCGGCGAGGAGGTGGCGCTGCGCGAGGCCTTCGAGGAGAGCGGCATCTCCGGCCTCGCCCTCCACCCCGCGGCGCCGCGCCCGCTCGACGTGGACGTGCACGACATCCCGGCGCGCGGGCGCGAGCCCGCCCACGAGCATCTCGACCTGCGCTACCTCGTCGTCGCTCCCGGGGACGCGGTCATAGCACCCGACCTCGCGGAGCTGCACGAGATCCGGTGGGTGCCGTGGGACGGGACGGGCGCGCTGAGCCCCGACCACGGCCTGCGCCGCGCCCTCGCCAAGGCCCGCGCTATCCTCCCCGAGGTGAACCGATGAACGCCCTGCTGGCCCTCTGCGTCCTCCCCGTCCTGGCCCAGGCCCCCGCGGCCGCGGCACCGGCGCCGGCCAGGCCGGCCGTCATCAAGCCCGCCGACAACCTCACGACCGACGGCATTCCGGAGATCCCGGCGTCGGTCGCCGAGGCGGTGGGCCGCTACACCGAGTTCCGATCCGCCGGCCTCGCCGGCTGGCACCCGGTGAAGCGCGAGATGCTGATCAGCACGCGGTTCGCGGACACGCCGCAGATCCACGAGGTGCGGATTCCGGGCGGCGCGCGCCGGCAGCTCACCTTCTTCCCCGACCGCGTGGGCGGCGCGAGCTGGCCCCGCCGCTCGGCCGACTACTTCCTCTTCACGAAGGACCGCGGCGGAGACGAGTTCAGCCAGATCTTCCGCTTCGACGTCGCCACCGGCGCGATCACGAGGATCTCGGACGGCGGCCGCTCGCAGAACTATCTCGGCGCCTGGTCGCACGCCGGCGACCGCATGGCCTTCGGCTCCACCCGCCGGAACGGCGCCGACCGCGACGTTTACGTGGTGGACCCGCGCGACCCCGCCACGACGCGCCGCGTCCTCGGGGTTCAGGGCGGGGGCTGGGGCCCGACCGACTGGTCGCCGGACGACACGAAGCTCCTCGTCATCGAGGGGATCTCCGTGAACGAGAGCTACGTGTGGGTGGTGGACGTGGCGACGGGAGCGAAGACGCTGGCGACCCCGAAGGGCGGGCCGGAGAAGGTCGCCTATTCAGGGCCCCGGTGGAGCGCCGACGGCAGGGGGATCTACGTCACCACCGACCGCGAGTCCGAGTTCCAGGGGCTCGCGTATCTCGACCTCGGCACCGGCAACCACACCTACCTCACCCCGCACATCCCCTGGGACGTCGACAGCTTCGCCCTGTCGCCCGACGGGAAGACGATCGCGTTCGAGACGAACGAGGAGGGGCTGAGCGTCCTGCACCTCCTCGACACGGCGACCGGGAAGGAGAAGCCGGCCCCGAAGCTGCCGGTCGGTCTCATCGGCGGCCTCGAGTGGCACAACAACGGCCGCGACCTGGGCCTCGTCCTCACCTCGGCGCGCTTCCCGGCCGACGTCTACTCGGTGGACGTGACGACCGGGAAGCTCGAGCGCTGGACGGAGAGCGAGACGGGCGGCCTGAACGCGGCCGCCTTCTCCGAGCCGGAGCTCGTGCGCTGGAAGAGCTTCGACGGGAAGACGATCTCAGGCTTCCTCTACAAGCCGGCGGCGCGCTTCACCGGCCCGCGGCCGGTCGTCGTGACCATCCACGGCGGGCCCGAGGGCCAGTCGCGTCCCGGCTTCCAGGGGCGCGGCAACTATTACCTCGACGAGCTGGGCGTCGCCCTCCTCTACCCGAACGTGCGGGGCTCCACCGGCTTCGGCAAGACGTTCGTCAAGCTCGACAACGGGATGCTCCGCGAGGACTCGGTGAAGGACATCGGGGCGCTCCTCGACTGGATCCCCTCCCGCCCGGGCCTCGACGCCTCGCGCATCATGGTCACGGGGGGCAGCTACGGCGGCTACATGACGCTGGCCGTCGCCACTCACTACGACGCGAAGATCCGCTGCTCGCTGGACGTGGTCGGCATCTCGAACTTCGTGACCTTCCTGCAGAACACCGAGGCCTATCGCCGGGACCTGCGGCGGGCGGAGTACGGCGACGAGCGCGACCCGGCCATGCGCGACTTCCTCCTCCGAACCGCGCCGGCGAACAACGCGCAGAGGATCACGAAGCCGCTCTTCGTGGTCCAGGGGAAGAACGATCCGCGCGTGCCGTACACCGAGTCCGAGCAGATGGTGGCCACGGTGAAGAAGAACGGCGGGCCGGTCTGGTACCTCCTCGCGAACGACGAGGGCCACGGCTTCGCGAAGAAGAAGAACCAGGACTTCCAGCTCTACGCGACGGTGGCCTTCGTGAAGGCCCACCTGCTGAACTAGGACCGGCTCGACGTCCAACCCGGGGGATCTCGAGAAGCGCGTTCGCGAGCTGGAGGAGGAGGTCCGCCCGCCGGCGGGTCAGCGGGGGCGTTAGTCGGCCTTCGGTCGCGGAGGCTCGCGGGCGACGAACGCCTCGAGGATCCCGCGCATGGGCGCGTCGAGGTCGACGAAGCGGACGGCCACGCCGCGTGGGTGGTCGAGCGACTCGTGCTCGGCGAGGGAAGCCCGGACGATCTCGACCTTCAGCGCTACCTCGACGCGCGCGGGGAGGAGGAGGATACGGAGGACGTGCGTCTCGCCGGCCGATACGGGGGCGCGGCTCGTCAGGTAGGCCCCGGTGACGCTGACGTCGGCCACACCCACGATGTGGGCCTTCTCACCGACCACCAACACCGCGGCTCGCCCGAACGGCAGCTTGCGCCGGAAGGCCCGGCGGTGCGCCACGACCGAGCGGTCGGTCTTGTCTGCGGTCATTCAGCTCCACCCCTACTCGCGCCGCGCGAGCGCGATGAGCGACAGCGCCTCCACGACCAGCCTCACCGGCCCCTGGAGCATCTTCCCCTCCGCCACGCCGGGGCGTGCAAGGGCCGGGCCAGAGAGGCCGGTCGGCCCGATCGCCTCAAGTCCCGCGAAATGGGCGACTTGCTGGGGGGCTTCCCAGCGCCAGCCGTGGTGCTCGACCCGCCGGAAACCGGACATTCTCAGCCCCGGGAGAGCAGCGCGTCGATGTCCGACCGCTTCGGCGCCGAGGGCTGCGCGCCCAGCTTCGTCACCGAGAGGGCCGCGGCGGCGTTCGCGAAGCGGACGGCGTCGAGGAGCGAGCGGCCCTCGACGAGGGCCACCGCGAGGGCG
>JBGPQQ010000297.1:0-5038 GCA_041489115.1 Vicinamibacteria bacterium
GAGGCCGAGCGAGACGACGAGGTAGTAGCCGTCTTTCAGCGTCGTGAGCACCACCGAGCCGCCGTCGTGGCGCCAGACGAGGGCGCGCACGTCCCCCACCCCGAAGCGGTCCGCGGTGCGCGACGCCATTCCCAGCGCGATGCCCTGGTAGGCGCCGATCAGGCGTTGGCGCTCGCCCAGGTTGCCCGCCCCGACCACGACCTCGCCCTGGGCGTCGAGCAGGAGAGCGGTGCGCACGCCCGAGACGCGGGCGAGGAGGACCTCGAGGATGCGGCGGTAGGGCAAGGGAGCCTACTTCGGCAGCGCCTTGAGCTGGTCCGCGGCGGCGCGACCGGCCGGGCCGGCGGGGTCCTTACGCACCGCCTCCTCGAGCCGCGCCCGCGCCTCTCCGAAGCGGCCGGCCTTGAAGAGAACCTGCCCCAGCGCGAGCAGGAGGCCGGGGTCCTGGGGGACCTCGGCGACGCCCGCCTGGAGCTGCGCCACCGCCTCGTCGAGGCGCCCCGAGGCCAGCAGCGCCTCGGCGATGCCGAGGTACGGGTCGGGGTACTTCTTGTTCCGGTTGAGGCTCGTGCGGAACCAGTTGACGGCCTCGGGGTAGTTCTTCTCCTCGAGGTAGGCCTGGCCGAGGTTGCGGGCGGAGATCTCGGGAGTCGGGTTGGTGGGGTCGGAGAACGCGCCCAGGAACTCCTTCTTCCCGCCCTCCCGGTCTCCCGAGCCGACGAGCGCGGTGGCGAGGTCGTTTCGCACGTCGACGTAGTAGGGGTTGAGCTCGAGCGCCTTGCGGAAAGCGGCGATCGCGTCCTTCCACTTGCGTTTCGCCGCGTACGCGAGGCCGAGGCCCTTCTGGAAGTAGGGATTCTTCGGGTCCTCCTTCGCGGCGTGCTTGAACTCCTCGAGGGCGAGGTCCACGCGGCCCTCGCGCAGGTGCATGACCCCGGTGGAGAAGCGGGTCTCCGCATCCGGGGGGCTCTGGGCGAGCGCCGGGGCGGCGAGAGCGGCGAGGGCGACGGCGAGTCGAAGCGGGGCTGTGCGGGTCATCATCTCGTTCACACCAATGGAGGCGGCGCGACCGGCGCGGCCGCGGGCGGGGCCGGCGGGGGAGCGTCGCCGATGAGGGCGTTGAGGTCGAAGTGGCGCGCGGCCACCGAGGCCCGGCGCGCCTTGGCCGGGCTCACGTCTCCCGTGAGGAAGGCCCGCTCGAATGCGTCGACGCTGGCCGGATCGAACTTCTTCCCGGCGAGGAACTTGATCCGCCCGACGGCGGCCTCGAAGGTCATCGCCTTCGAGTAGGGCCGGTCGGTCGTCATCGCGTCGAAGGCGTCGGCGACACTCACGATGCGGCCGAAGAGGGGGATCTCGTCCCCCTTGAGGCCCTTGGGATAGCCGCTGCCGTCCACGTTCTCGTGGTGCATGAGGCCGTCGCCCGCCTTCTCCTTCAGGAGCGGCACCGCCTCGAGGATGTGCTCCCCCTTGGTCGGGTGCTGCTTCATGATCTCGTACTCCTCGTCCGTCAGGGCCTCGGCCTTGCGCAGGATCTTGTCCTCGATGCCGATCTTGCCGACGTCGTGGATGATCCCGGAGAGGTGCACGCGCTCGACCTCCTCGGGGCTCATCCCGAGGTGCTTCGCCACGCACGCGGAGTAGTAGGCCACGCGCTCGGAGTGGCCGCGGGTGTAGGGGTCTTTCTCGTCGATCGCGTTCGCCAGCATGCGGATGGAGCCCATGAAGAGCTCCTTGTTCTCCTCGGCACGGCGCCGGATCTCCTCGATCGCCTTCTGGATCTCCTCCCCCATCTGGTTGAAGGCGTCGGCGAGGACGCCGACCTCGTTGCGGCTGCGCACGGACACGCGGCTCGAGTAGTCGCCGCCGGCCAGGCGGCGGGCGCCCTCGGCCAGCTTCCGCACGGGCCGGCTGATCTGCCCGGCGAAGAGCGAGCCGAGCACCGCGGCGAGCGCGGCCACGACGGCCACGATTCGGATGGACTTCTTCCGGAGGTCGATGGCCGTGAAGTACGCCTTCTCGACGTCCACCTGGACGACGACTCCCCACCCGGACTCGTCCGGCACCGGCATGTACGTGCCCAGCATCTGGTGCCGGACGCCGTCGGCGCCCTGCATCGCGAAGAGGGTCGTGCCGTACCCGCCGCTGCGCGAGCGCCGGCCGCGCGAGGCGGCGCCGGCCGGCGCGTGGATCGACTGCTCGATGAAGATGCGGACGATCTCGACACCGGACAGGTCCTCGGAGAGCGGCCGGTTGGGGTCGGAGTGGGCGATCAGGCGGCCGCGGTTGTCGACGACGTAGACCTCGAAGATGCCGCCCCCGGTGCCCTTCGTGATCTCGCGGATCGGCTGCAGGCTCGCCACCGCGAGGACGACGCCCTCGACGCGCGTGCCGACCACGACCGGCTCGCCGAGGACGACCACCGGCTCCTGCAGCGACTCGGAGACGATGGGCACGGAGAGCATCGCGGTGCGGTGCTGCCCGCGCTGGAAGGCCTCGCCGAGCTGCTCCTGGAGCCTCGCGTCCCCGAGGAGATCGAGCCCCGACTGGGCTCCGATGCCGGTCGGGTCCACGACGCTCACGTAGACGAGGCTGGCCGAGCTCTTCAGGTAGCGCTCGAGGGCGTTCTGCTCCTTGATCCGGGCGAGGCGGACGGCGAAGCTCGTCGAGCCGGCGTCCACCTCGAGGGTGCGCGCGATCGCCGCCACCTGCGTGCGCAGGCTGTCCACGTAGATCGAGACCTGGGTGGAGATGAGCCGCGCCTTGTCGAGCTGCCACTCCTTCTGGTTGGACTCGATGCTCTCGCGGCTGCGCGAGACGAGCTCGTAGGAGGTCCAGACGAGGGGCACGACGCCCACCGCGAAGAGGAGAGCCAGGATCGAGAAGAGGATGCGGCCCCGGCGGTTGCGGGGCGCCTTCTCCGCCATCGCGTCAGGCCTCCCCCGACGGCGACGGGGAAGACGACGCTTCGTCCGGGACCGTGCCCATCACTTCGTAGACGAGCACCTCCTTCTCCTTCCCCTTGAGGCTGAAGCTCCCCAGGGGGCGGCACTCGAACAGCCCTTCGACGAGGGCGAGAGTCTGCTGGCCGATCACCACCGAGCCCGGCTTCGCCACCGAGCTCTCGAGCCGGCTCGCGGTGTTCACGGTGTCGCCGAGCACCGTGTACTCCTTCTTGTTGACGCTGCCGATCTCGCCCGCCACCGCCTTGCCGGAGTTGATGCCGATGCGGACGCGGAAAGCCGGGCCTTCCTTGCGCTCGGCGTTCCACTCCGCGAGGCGCTCCTGCATCTCGAGCGCGGTGCGGATGGCGCGCTGCGCGTGGTCGGGCATGTCGAGGGGCGCCCCGAACACCGCCATGATCGCGTCGCCGATGAACTTGTCGAGCGTGCCCTCGTACTTGAAGATGACGTCGGTCATCCGCGAGAGGTAGTCGTTCAGCAGCAGCGCGATCGAGGAGGGGCTCATCTTCTCGGACATCGAGGTGAAGCCGCTGATGTCGGCGAAGAGGACGCTCACCTCGCGCACCTCGGGGGCGCCGAGCTCCGCCCCTGTGGTGTCGGAGGCGGCCAGGATCCGGCTCGTCACCTGCGGGGAGAGGAAGCGTCCGAGCCGCTCGCGCTTCTTCTCCTCGGCCACGATCTTCTTGTTGAGGCGGGCGCGCTCGACCGCGACCGCGGCGTAGTTGGCGAGCGCGGTCAGCATGTCGAGATCGTTCACGGTGAAGCAGTTCGTGAGCATCGGGGAGTCCACGTGGATGATCCCGATGACCTGCTCCTTGAGCCACAGCGGCGCGCACATGGCCGAGCGGATGCCGTGGAAGCGGATCGAGTCCCCCGCCCCGAAACGCGGGTCCACCATCGCGTCCGAGGTGAGGATGGAGACGCGGTCGTGCATGACCCGGTCGGCGATCGTCTTGGACACCGTGATGCGGCCCTCGTCCCCGCCCGGGCTGCGGTGCTTCACCACCATGGGGACGAGCCGCGCCGCCTGGCTCTCCTCCTCGAGCATCAGGAAGCCGCGGTCGGCCGGCATGTGCTCGAAGACGATCTCCATGACCTGCTGGAGGACCTCCTCCACCGGCCGCACCGCGATGAGCGTCTCCGCGACCTTGGTGAGGACCTTCAGGATGCGGTTGGACTTCTCGATCTCCTGGAGGTCGACCGCCGGGGGTTTCTTCTCGTCGGCCGGCGCGGGCCCGCCCGCCGCGGTGAGCAGCCGCGACAGCTCGCCCACCGAGCGGATGATCGTGCCCGCCTCCTCGGAGAGGGGCTTCGCCTCGTCGAGCACGACCTTGCTCTCGAGGGTCTTGGCGAAGGTGAGCTCGAACTTGCCGAGGAGGATCTTGTCTCCGTCGCGCAGCGGCGCCTCGACGACCGGGACCCCGTTCACCTGCGTGCCGTTCTTCGACTTGAGGTCGAGGATGCGGACGGTACCGTCCTCGCCCACCACGACCTTCGCGTGGTTGCGCGAGATCCCGAAGTCGTGCAGGACGATCTGGCACTCGGGAGAGCGGCCGATCACCACTTCGCCGGAGGCGAAGTCGTAGGTCAGCGGGCTGTCGCCGTCCTGATAGGTCAGCCGGTACATCTCTCCCGCCCTCGGGGCACACCAAGCCCTTTGAAACAGGCAGTTTACTCTCTTTTGAGGCTGCGCAGCATCAGCTCGTCGAGGGCCGACCTCGGGGGCTTGCCCTCGTAGAGCACCGCCTTCATCTGCCGCGCGATCGGCATCTCGATGCCCTTCCTCTCGGCCAGGGAGCACGCGGCGAGCGTCGTGCGCACGCCCTCGGGGTGGATGCCGGCGGCCGCCTCGGCGAGGGGGAGGCCGCGCCCGAGGCGCTGGCCCATCGTGCGGTTCCGCGACAGGGCCCCGGTGCAGGTCAGGACGAGGTCGCCGAGACCCGCGAGGCCCGTGAGAGTGTCCGGCTTCGCCCCGAGCGCCACGGCGAGCCGCCCGATCTCGGCGAGGCCGCGGGTGATGAGGGCCGCCACGGTGTTGTGCCCGTAGCCAAGGCCGTCGACGATCCCGGCGGCGA
>JBGPQQ010000298.1:0-5034 GCA_041489115.1 Vicinamibacteria bacterium
AGCAGCTCGTCGAGAAGCGGCCTGAGCTCAAGGAGTGGAAGCTCGGCTCTCCCGCGAAGGTCGCCCTCGACGAGATGATCCGCCGCGACGGGCCCTACCGCTCGTTCGCGACGATCGGCCTCGAGTCCATCTACCCCGTCTTGCAGGGCTACAAGGACTCCGCGGGGTTCGGGCTGCGGGCCAACCTCTCCGACCCGCTGCGGCTCAACAACCTGGCCCTCACCGCCGCCTACTCGCCCGACGGCGATCTGCCGACGAGCGAGCGTTTCCACCTCCAGGCCAACTACCGCCGCTACGACTGGAGCGCCACCGCCAAGTACAACCCGGGCGATTTCTACGACCTCTTCGGACCCACCAAGACCAGCCGTCGGGGCTACGCCTTCGGGCTCGGCTACGATCGCACGCTCCTCTGGGACACGCCCCGCACGATCTCCGTCTCCGCCCGGGGAGAGTACTGGGGCAACCTCGAGGAGCTCCCCGACTACCAGGGTATTCCCGTCACCACCGACAAGCTGTTCAGCGCAAACGCCAGCATCAGGGACAGCTTCGCGCGCCACTCGCTCGGCCACGTGGACGACGAGAAGGGCTACGTCTGGGAGGCGGGGGTCCGGGGGGACGTCGCGGACGGGAAGGGCTACGTCGGCGCCTGGGCCGATCTCGACCTCGGCTTCGGCCTTCCCCTCGGCCACTCCTCGATCTGGCTCCGCAGCTCGGCGGGTCTCTCGCCGGGGGACGCGAGCGAGCCCTACTCGAACTTCTACTTCGGTGGGTTCCGGAACAACTGGGTGGACCACCGGGACGAGAAGCGCTACCGGGAGCCCTACGCCTTCCCGGGTGTCGAGATCAACGAGATCTCGGGGCGCAACTACGCGAGGTCGATGCTCGAGTGGAACCTGCCCCCGCTACGCTTCCGCCGGGTCGGGACACCGAGCTTCTACGCGACGTGGCTTCGCCCCGCGCTGTTCGCGACGGCGCTCGCGACCGATCTCGACGACCCCGGGCTCCGCCGCACGCTGGGCAACGTCGGCGGCCAGCTCGACCTGCGCTTCACCCTCCTCTCGCGCCTCGACATGACCCTGTCCGCCGGCTACGCCGTGGCCTTCGAGGACGGCTTCAAGCCGCGCGACGAGGTCATGGTCTCCCTGAAGGTCCTGCGGTAGCGGCAGGGCGCGCCCCGCGCCCGGAGGCCAGGCCGTGCCCCGCTCGTGCATTCGCCCGCCAGCTCTGCGAGAATCCGCGCCACCGCCATGCCCTTCGTCAACGTCTCGGTGGCCCTGCAGCCGGTGCTGCTCTTCCTGGGGCTCCTGGTCTTCCTCGACAGCTTCAAGCTCGTCTCGCTGCGCTCGGTGCTGTTCGCCCTCCTGGCGGGCGCGGCCGCCGCCGTCGCGGGTGCGCAGGTCAACGACTGGCTCGTCCTCGCCACGGGCCTCGCGTCGAGCCCGTTCTCGCGTTACGTCGCCCCCCTCGTGGAGGAGGCGCTCAAGGCCCTCTGGGTCGTCGTGCTCGTCCGGAGGGGCCGGGTCGGCTTCCTCGTCGACGCCGCCATCCTCGGCTTCGCGGTGGGCACCGGGTTCGCCCTCGTCGAGAACGTCGAGTACCTGCGGGCGCTGGCCGAGCCGCGGCTCCTGCTCTGGCTGGTGCGCGGGCTCGGCACCGCCGTCCTCCACGGCGCGACGACCGCGATCTTCGCGATCCTCGCGAAGGCGCTCACCGACCGGCATCCCGCCCGGCCGGTGCTCGCCCTCGGCCCCGGCTTCCTCGCCGCCGTCCTCGTCCACTCGCTCTACAACCACTTCCTCCTGCCGCCGATCGTGGCGGCGGGTGTCCTGCTGGTCGCCCTGCCCCTCCTCGTGATCGCCGTCTTCGAGCGGAGCGAGCGGGCCACGCGGGACTGGCTGGGCGGCGGCCTCGACACCGACCTCGAGCTCGTGGAGACGATCGCCTCCGGCCAGGCGCTCGAGACGCGGACGGGCCAGTACCTGCGGTCGCTGAAGGCGCACTTCCCGGGCGAGGTGGTGGCGGACATGCTCTGCCTCGTGCGCATCGAGGCCGAGCTCGCGATCCGCGCGAAGGGCCTCCTGCTCGCCCGCGAGGCCGGGCTCGAGGCGCCGGTCGGCGAGGATGTCCGGGCGAACCTCCGCGAGCGACGGTACCTGGCGAGGTCGATCGGGCGCACGGGTCTCCTCGCCCTGAAGCCGGTGCTGCGCCAGGGCGCGCGGGACCTCTGGCAGGTGTACTTGCTGGAGGAGGCCGGGGCTCGCGCTGACGCGCCCGGCCCCGGCGCATGACATGCCTGGTCTGTGAGGACGCCACGCGCCTGATCGAGCGATGGACCGCCGTCCTCGATCAAGGAGAAGGAGTCGGGTCTCGAATCAGCGCATGAGGCCGAAACGCCTCATTTCAAGACCTGACCCCAGTCGGGCTTCCAGGGCCACCACGACCCGTCGTCGAAGGGCTGACTACCGCCCCCAGCCGGGCTTGCGCTTCTCGAGGAAGGCCCGCAGGCCCTCCTGCCCCTCGTCCGAGGTGCGCCGCTCGGCGATGCGCTTGCAGACCAGCTCGCGCACGCCTTCGACGGCGTGGCCGGAGACGCTCCGGACCAGATCCTTCGCCGCCGCCACCGCCCCCGGCGCGGCCTGCAGGACCTCGCGCACGCGCTCGTCCACGGCGGCGTCGAGCTCGTCCCGCTTGACGACGCGGTGAACGAGGCCGATCGCCTCCGCCCGCGCGGCGCCGAAGCGCTCGCCGGTCAGGAAGAGCTCGCGCGCGGCCGAGGCCCCGATCTTCCGGACCACGTAAGGCGAGATGACGGCCGGCACGAGGCCGAGGCGCACCTCGGTGAAGCCGAACTCCGCCTCCTCCTCGGCCACCACGATGTCGGCCACGGCGGCGAGCCCCGCCCCGCCGCCGAGCGCGGCGCCCTGCACGCACGCGACCACGGCCTTCGGCGAGCGGTCGATCGCCTCGAAGAGCTCGAAGAGGGAGCGCGCGTCGGCCAGGTTCTCCTCGCGCGTGAACCCGGCGACCGTCTTCATCCACTCGACGTCGGCGCCGGCGCAGAAGACGGAGCCGCGACCCGCGAGCACGATGACCCGGACGTCGTCCCGCGCCGAGGCCGCCCCCACCGCGTCGTGCAGCTCGTGCACCATCGGCCCGTCGAAGGCGTTGCGCGCCTCGGGCCGCGCCAGGACGACGTGGGCCACGGGGCCGTCGAGCGAGACCGCCACGCGCGGCGAGGCCATGCGGGGTCAGTATGCCACGGCCGCCCTCACCCACCGCGCTTCATGCGGGGGTCTCCGAGGATCGGGCTCCGCCGGCGCCCGGCTGGGGCAGGACGATGCCCGCGACGCCCGCGAGCAGCACCGCCGCGCCGAGCAGGAACGGGGGCTCCAGCGTCGCCCCGTCGAAGAGCCGCGCCCAGAGGTTCGCGAGCGGGGGGTTCAGGAAGACGAAGGCCGCGACCTCGCGGGCCGGCAGGCGCTTGAGCGCCCAGATCCAGCCGGCATAGGCGACGAGCGTGCAGGGAACGGCCAGGTAGAAGACGGGGTTGAGAGCGATGATCAGCGCCGCGGTGCCGGTCGGGACTGTCTTGAGGCCGTGGAGGAACGCGAGGTCGTCGACCGGCACCCCGGAGGAGCCCCATCGCCACGACGCGCCACCAGGCGGCACGCGGCAGCCGCAGCGGCCGTCGCCACAGGAGGAGCAGGCCCGCGCCGAGGAGCACCGGAAGGAAGCGCGCGGCCAGGGCGTCGGAGAGGCCCAGGTCCTGTCGCAGGCGCGCCGCGGCCAGGAACGAGAACGACCAGATGAGGAGCGTCAGAACGAGGACGATGTGGGCCAAGCCGGGGCAGTATGCCACGGAGGCCCCGGGCTGGCGGTGTCCGTGGTCGCGGCGGTCAGGCGGAGGGCGGCGCCGCGGGCTGGACGTAGTCGCGCACGACCGGCGCCGCGGCCGCCACGCCCGCGGCGAGGAGCACCGTCCCCACCCCGCCGGAGACGACGGCGACGGTCGCTCCCAGCGCCGCCGAGGCGAAGAGCGAGGCGACGATCCCCGCTTCGAGCTCGCCCAGCTGCGGCCCGCCCATGAAGAAGATCATGTTGACCGAGGTCATGCGGCCGCGCAGGGCGTCGGGCGTGAGCATCTGCCGCAGCGTCTGCCGGATCACGGTGGAGACGAGGTCGGCGAGGCCGCTCAGGGCGAGCGCAGCGAAGGTCAGCCAGTACGAGCGCGACAGGCCGTAGACGACGGTGGCGACGCCGTAGAAGGCCACCGACCCGAGCAGGAGCCGGCCCTGGCGCGCGGGGAGGTGGCGGAGCGAGGTGTAGAGCGACCCGGCGAGGGCGCCCAGCGCGGGCGCGGCCACCAGCCAGCCGTACCCGGCCGGACCCGCGTGCAGAGCCTGGTCGGCGAAGATCGGGAGCAGCGACAGCGAGCCGGCGAAGAAGGTGGCGAAGAAGTCGAGCCCGGTGGACCAGACCATGATCGGCGTCCGGAACACGAAGCGCAGGCCCTCGCGCAGCGCGAGGAGCGGCGACTCCCGGCGCGCTCCCTCCGCGGAGACCCGCCCCGAGGTGCGCATGAGCAGGAGCGCGGCGAGAACGCCGAGGAAGGAGAGGGCGTTCAGCGCGTAGATGAGGCCGAGGCGGGCGGTGTCGGCCGGGGCGCCGCTCCCGGCGAGGGCGGTGAGACCCGCGTGGGGCAGGCCCACCCCGGCGATGAGCAGGCCGGCCAGCGCGGGGCCGCCGATGAACGCGGCGTGGAACATCGTGAGGTTGAGGGAGAGCGCGGCCGGCAGCTCGGCGGTCGGCACGAGGCGCGGGATGAGCGCCTGGCGGGCGGGGTTGTCGAAGGCCGCGGCCGCGGCGAGGAGCGCGTTCGCGGCGTAGAGGGCGCCGAGGCTCTCGTGACCGGTGAAGGTCAGGGCCGCGAGCCCCGCCGCGCCCGCCAGCATGGTCGCCTGCGCGAGGAACATCACTAGACGTGCCAGTGGAGGGCTACCGTCTGCATCTGCGAGCCCGCGAGCGAGACGAGCT
>JBGPQQ010000299.1:0-5013 GCA_041489115.1 Vicinamibacteria bacterium
CTTCCGGGCCACCGCCGACGAGCGCGACGTCGAGCGCATCCTCCGCTCGGGCGGGGCCCGCGAGGCCCGCCACTCCCGATCGGCCACCCGTTTCCTCGTCACCCTCGAGCCGGGCCAGACCGTCGCGGAAGCGGTCGAGCGCTACTCCCGGATGCCCGAGGTGGAGTACGCCGAGCCGAACGGCATCCTCCGCGCCACCCAGGCCGCCACCTTCGAGCCCGACGACCGCTACTACTCCTTCCAGTGGAACCTGACCCAGATGAACGCGGAGCGCACGTGGGGGATCCAGAAGGGCAAGCCCTCGGTCGCCGTGGCCGTCCTCGACAGCGGCGTCGCCTACGAGGACTACACCGACCCGCGCACGGGGCAGGTCTTCCGCAAGGCCCCCGACTGGGGGGACACGAAGTTCCTCCCCGGCTACGACTTCGTGAACGACGACGCCCACCCGAACGACGACGAGGGTCACGGCACCCACGTGGCCTCCACGATCGCGGAGGCCACGAACAACGCGACCGGCATGGCCGGGCTCGCCTTCGGCTGCGCCATCATGCCGGTGAAGGTGCTCGACGCCACGGGCGAGGGCACGTTCTTCGACGTGGCGGAGGGAATCGACCACGCCGTGGGCTACACCGAGGGCGGCGCCCACCCGGTCAAGGTGATCAACCTGAGCCTGGGCAGCGAGGGGACGAGCCAGACTCTCACGAGCGCCATCGACCGCGCCGTCTCCGGAGGCGTGCTGGTCGTGGCCGCCGCGGGAAACTCCGGCAGGAGCCTCGTCGAGTTCCCCGCCAACCTGGCGAACGTGGTGGCGGTGGGCGCGCTCGACGCGCGCAAGGAGCGCCCCTTCTACTCGAACACCGGGGCGGACCTCGACTTCGTCGCCCCCGGGGGCAACTGCGACCGCGACGACAACGCGGACGGCTACGGAGACTGCGTCTTCCAGCAGACGCTCGACCCCGACTTCCTCGACCTCGGCCGCTACGACCAGTTCTGCTACTGCGGCCTCGACGGCACGAGCATGGCGACCCCGCACGTGGCGGCGGCGGCGGCCCTCCTCTTCTCTCAGGGCTTCACCGACCCGGCGGCGGTGCGCGCCGCTCTCGAGCAGACGGCGGAGCGGCTCGGCGGAGCGCCGGCCGACGGGCGCAACGACACCTTCGGATGCGGGCTCGTCCGGCCGGCGAACGCGCTGCCCGGGCTCGGCCTCGACCTCGGCCCGAAGAAGTAGGCCCGCGAGGAGCCCCCGAATGACCTCCCCCGCCCGGACGACGCTCGCCGCCCTTGCCCTCCTCGCTCTCGCCGCCCTTCCGTCCGTCGCCGGCGATCTCGCCCTCGAGGTCCACGCGGGCTATTTCCAGATGGCGGCCGGCAACTCGGCCTCCGCCCTGTTCGGCTCAGCGGGCGGGGGCACGTTCGGCGGCGCCGTGCGCTACACGTTCTGGCGCGGCGCCTTCGTGTCGGCGGGGATGCGAACGTTCTCGAAAGAGGGCGAGCGTGTCTTCGTCGCGACGCCCAACTCCCCCGTCCAGACGCTCGGCTTTCCCCTGTCGATCAGGCTCACCCCGATCGTGATCCAGGCCGGGTACCGCTTCCGCGACGGGCACCTGCTCGTCCCGTACGCCGCCGTGGGCGCATCGATCACCTCCTACAACGAGACGAGCGAGGTGGCCGGCGAGGCCTTCGACACCAACAGCACGAGGACGGGCTTCGTCGGGGCGATCGGGGTCGAGGTCGGCCGCGGAATGTTTCGCTTCGGGGCCGAGGCGGGGTGGTCCTCCGTGCCCGACGCGATCGGCATCGGGGGCGTCTCGAAGGTGTACGGCGAGAACGACCTGGGCGGCATGCACGTCCTCGGCAAGGTGATCGTGGCGTTCTGAACGGCGACGGCAAGGCGCCGCCGGTCCGACGGCCACGGCCAGGCCCGTGAGCGGCGCGACGGCGGGCGCTCTGGGCATCGCGGGGCTCGGGGGCCGGCTCGGCCGTCCGCGTGCCACGCGCGCCCGAGGACGCGCCGCACGGCCGGAGGCTGCGACCGCGAGCCAACGGCCACGTTCACTGCCGATAGCCACCGGTAGCGGCGGGCTGCCGCGGAGAGCCCCCCTCCCCCGGGACTCATCGGCTCGGGTCGGACGTTGTCCCGGGGGACGGGGGGCGCGCCCCGCTCTGCCCGAAGCGGGCGGGACAAGCGGCACCCGCCGCGGATCCGAGGGCCACCGCCAGGAAGACGGCCGACGAATGACGGCGCTGGTCGTCAGTCCTGGCGGTCCTGGCCGCGGTCGGGCCTCTCGCCGAGGCCCATCTCGCCGAGGATGCCCTCGTTCTCGCGCCACTTCTCGCGGACCTTGACGAAGAGGCCGAGGAAGACCTTCGTGCCCAGGAAAGCCTCGATCTGCTGGCGGGCCTCGGTGCCCACGGTCTTCAGCATCGAGCCCCCGCGGCCGATCAGGATCCCCTTCTGGTTCTCGCGCTCGACGAGGATCGCGGCCTGGATGCGGACGAGGCCCTCCTCCTCCTTGAACGACTCGATCACGACGCCCGTGACGTAGGGGATCTCCTCGCGGGTGTGGTGGAGGATCCGCTCGCGGACCATCTCGGCGACGAAGAAGCGCTCCGGCAGGTCGGTCAGGAAGTCCTCGGGGTAGAGCGCGGCCCCCTCGGGGAGGCGGTTCAGCAGGACCGTCTCGAGCCGGTCCACGTTGTCGCCCTTCAGCGCCGACACCGGGACGATCTCGGCGAACTCGGCCACGTGCCGCCACGCCTCGATCGCAGGCAGGATGCGCGGCTTCGGCACCCGGTCGATCTTGTTGAGAGCCAGGACCACGGGCAGGCCCGACTTCTTCAGCAGGCCCTCGATGAAGCGGTCCCCCGGCCCCGGCGGCTCGGTCACCTCGGCGAGCCAGAGCACCACGTCGCCGTGGCCGATGCTCCTGGTCGCCGTCTCCACCATTCGCCGGTTCATCTCGTGCATCGGCTTGTGGATCCCTGGCGTGTCGAAGAGCACCATCTGCGCCCCGGGGCGGTTCACCACCGCGAGGATGCGGTTGCGGGTCGTCTGCGGCTTGTCGGAGACGATGGCGACCTTCTGGCCCACCAGCCGGTTCACGAGGGTGGACTTGCCGACGTTGGGGCGTCCGACCACCGTGACGAACCCCGTGCGGAAGGCGATGACCACGGCGTCGCTCACGCCGGGCTCTCGACCGGGACGCGCCGGAAGCGCACGCGGTTGACTCGCTTCTTCTCCGCCGCCAGCACCTCGACCTCGAACCCGCGGTAGCTCGTGCGCTCTCCCGCCCGCGGGATCTGGCCGAAGATCGAGGTCACGAGCCCGCCCACCGTGTCGATCTCCTCGTCGAGCGACAGCTCCGTCTCGAGGGCCTCCTCGAGCCGCTCGATGCTCGCGCGGCCGTCCGCCACCACGCTGCCGTCCGGCTCCACCGCCAGCGGGTCGCCCTCGACGTCGTACTCGTCCTTGATCTCGCCGACGAGCTCCTCGACGATGTCCTCCACCGTCACGACCCCGGCGGTGCCGCCGTACTCGTCGATGACCACCGCGAAGGTGATCCGCCGCCCCTGCATCTCCCGCAGCAGGGCGGGGATCCGCTTCGTCTCCGGGACGAAATGGACGGGGCGCACGAGGCCGCTCACCGGCGACTCCGGGTCGCCCTGGAAATCGAGCAGGTCGCGCACTTCCACGACCCCCTGGATGTCGTCGAGGTCTTTTCCGTAGACCGGGATCCGGCTGTACTTGGTCTCGCCCATGAGCCGCCGCAGCGCCGAGACCGGCGCGGCCGCGGCGATCGCCACGATGTCCGGGCGCGGGGTCATGACCTCGCGGGCGACCGTCTCCGAGAAGCGGTCGAGCGCGTCCACCAGCCGCTCCTCGTCGGCCTGCTGCACGGGCGGGGGGGGAACTTCGGGCGCTCCCCCCTCCTCCGCCTCCTCGGGAAGCGGCACCGCGCGCCGCCGCAGCCGCGCGACGACGGGAGAGAGCGCCTGCGTCCAGAGGTGGAACGCGGGCAGGAGCCGCAGGAACGTGGCCTCCGGGTCCTGCCGCACGAGGATGTAGGGCACGCTCACGCGGAAGAGGAGCAGGTACGCCATCATGACGCCGAAGGCGGCGAGCATCGCCCAGTGGTCCACGAGGCGGAACGCGAGCGAGGTGATGATCACGGTCATGCCCACGTGCGCGGTGTAGGTGCCGAGGTGGACCGGCATCAGCATGCGCGCCGGGTCCTCGAGGTACCGCTGGGCGAGCTCGACGCGGGCCTCGTCGTGGAAGCCGACCTGGGTCAGCCGGCGGCGCTTGAGGAGGTTGAAGGACGCCTCGACCGTGGCCAGGAAGACGGAGAGCCCGGCGAGCAGCACGACGAGGGCCACCTGCAGGCCGATCATGCGCGCCCCAGCAGCCGCACGCGCAGCCGTCGCTCCAGCCGGTCCATGGTGCCGCCGTCCGTCTCGTGATCGTAGCCCAGGACGTGGAGGAAGCCGTGGAGCGCGAGCACGTCGAGCTCCTGGGGCAGCGTCCGGCCGAGGCGGCGCGCGTTGCGCTCGGCCGTCTCCACGCTGATCACGACGTCGCCGAGGCCCCCCTCTCCCCCGCCCCCCGTGAAGGACAGCACGTCGGTCGGGCGGTCCTTGCCGCGGTAGTCGCGGTTCAGCCGGCGCAGCAGCCGGTCCCCCGCGAGGACGAGCGACACCTCGCCCTGCACCCGCAGGGCCTCGGCCGCCCCGCCGAGGACCCGGCGGAGGCGTGGCGGGCTCACCCGTCGGCGCCGCTGGCGGTTCAGGAGGACGACGCTCAGGCGATCCGGCGGCTCCACGGTCAGCGCCCCGCGCCCTTGTCGGCGCCCCAGCGCTCGTAGGCCTTGATGATCGACTGCACGAGGCGGTGGCGCACGACGTCCTTCTCGTCGAAGTAGCAGAAGGCGATGTCCTGGGCGCCGGACAGCACCGAGATCGCCTCCACGAGGCCCGAGATGCGGCCGGGGGGCAGGTCGATCTGCGTGATGTCCC
>JBGPQQ010000300.1:0-5013 GCA_041489115.1 Vicinamibacteria bacterium
CTGGAGATCGACGTCGACACGGACCTTCGCGCCCTCCTCCGTCCTCGGGATGAACTCGACGATGCCGCGCTCGACGAGCGCCCGGAAGAGCTGCCAGGCTCGCCGGAAGTGCGCCTTCTTCGCCCGGTCCGGCTCGTGGCTGTCGCGGATGAGCCGCTGCATCGCGCGGCAGCCGTCGCCGCGGCGGGAGAGGACGTTGAGCAGCATCCCGTGCGAAACCTGGAAACGCGAGGTGAGCCGCTCGGGAGGAGCGCCGATGAGCCGCTTGTAGGTTTGCAGGTCCCAGTTGGCGAAGTTGTGCTCGGGCGCTTTCCTCTTGACGACCTTCTTGCCGTCCCTGGCCTTCTCGCCGAGCCGCAGGTTCTCGATCACGTGCTCCGGGGCCTGGGCCACGACGAAGCCGAGATCGTCGAAGCCCTTCCGCCCGGCACGCCCGGCGATCTGGTGGAAGTCGCGCGCGGAGAGGACGACGGTTTTCTGGCCGTCGAACTTGCAGAGGCGCGAGAAGAGCACGGTGCGGATCGGCACGTTGATGCCCACCCCGAGCGTGTCCGTGCCGCAGATGACCTTGAGCAGGCCGCGCTGGGCGAGCTGCTCGACCAGCACGCGGTACTTTGGCAGCAGGCCGGCGTGGTGCACGCCGATCCCCTGCTTGAGCCACTTGCGGACGTCGGGGCCGTACGGGCTCGTGAAGCGGAAGCCGGCGATCTCGGCGGCCACCGCGTTCTTCTCCTCGCGCGTGCAGAGGTTGAGGCTCGTGAAGTCCTGCGCGCTGTCCGCGGCGTCTCTCTGCGTGAAGTGAACGACGTAGACGGGCGCCTTTTCCTCCGCGACGAGCTTCTCCAGCGTCTGGGCGAGGGGGATCTCGGAGTACGCGTACTCGAGCGGCACCGGCCGCTCGCCGGACTTCACGACCGCCGTGGGCCGCCCGTTGCGGCGGGTCAGGTCCTCGGCGAAGAACGACACGTCGCCCAGGGTGGCGGACATGAGGAGGAAGCGCACCTGCGGGAGCGTGAGCAGGGGCACCTGCCAGGCGACGCCGCGGTCGCGGTCGGCGTACCAGTGGAACTCGTCCATCACCACGTCGTCGACCCACGTGTTCTCGCCGTCACGCAGGGCGATGTTGGCGAGCACCTCCGCGGTGCAGCACAGGACGGGCGCGTCGCGGTTGACCGTGGCGTCTCCCGTGGAAAGGCCCACGTTCTCCGGGCCGAGCTCGCGGCAGAGGGCCATCCACTTCTCGTTGACCAGCGCCTTGATCGGACAGGTGTAGACGGAGCGCCGCCCGTGGGCGAGGGAAGCGAAGTGGAGGGCCGAGGCCACGAGCGACTTCCCCGAGCCGGTGGGGGTGTTCAGGATGACGTTCTTCCCCTCGAAGAGCGCGAGGATCCCCTCCTCCTGCGCCGGGTAGAGGGTCAGGCCCTTGCCGGCGACGTAGTCGAGGAAGCGCCCGAGCAGCTCGTCGCTGTCGGCGTCGCCGGGGGGCAGGAGGTCGTGGAGAGGACCGGCCATCGCCCGCGTATTGTGGGCCAGTTCGCGCCTCGGGGCGCGGCCGCGCCGATCACGCCGCGGCGAGGATGTCCCTGAGACGCCGGGCCACGATGCGGTGCTCGTCGCCCCGCATCGTCCAGACCGAGACCGTGAGCTTGCCCGGACCCGTCAGGAGCACGTGGATCGGCGGGTCGCCTGCCTGCAGCTGCTCGTGGACCTGCTTCTCCTCCTTGCCGACCTTCATGCCGCGGCCGATGCCGCCGAAGGGCGAGATGCAGGTGTGGGCGCCGTCGATCAGGTCCTTGCGGCCGAGCAGCAGG
Organism: Vicinamibacteria bacterium; assembly: GCA_041489115.1. Taxonomy (GTDB): domain Bacteria; phylum Acidobacteriota; class Vicinamibacteria; order Fen-336; family Fen-336; genus DATBSL01. The sequence goes on from JBGPQQ010000300.1 coordinate 1,812, forward strand.
CCGGAGCACTGCGGGCCCCGCAGGCCCTTGCCGCCCGAGAACGCCACGAGATCGAAGCCCTGCCGCAGGTATCGGGAGAGGTGCTCCCGGGGCGGGACATCCGCGGCGGCGTCGTTGAACGAGACGACACCGCGCTCTTTGGCGACCCGGACCCACTCGTCGCTCTTGATCTGGCCGTCCGGCTCCGCCTTGTTGAGGAAGAACATCATCGCGGTGCGCTCGCCAATGGCACGGTCGAGGTCTTCGCGGGTCTCGACGGTGACGATCTTCGCGCCGTTCAGCAGGATCTGCGGCTCGTAGCCGCAGCGGTGGCTCTTCTGCTGGATCACCTCGAAGGGCAGGCCGGTGGTGTCCGGGAGCTGGGAGATCTTCTTCTGGTCGCCCCGGGTCATGGCGGCCGCGGTGGCCACGGCGATCGCCGAGGCCGCACCGGCCGTCACCATCGCGCCAGGGACGTCGAGCAGCTCGGCGATGCGGGCGCCGGCCTTCTTCTGCAGGTCGGGGACGAACACGAAGTGCCGGGAGGCTTCCTCCATCGCCCGGACCACTTCCGGCGGCATGAGCGACCCGCCGACGACGGTCACGGTGCCCATCCCGTTGATGAGGGGTTTCACGCCGAGCCGGGTGTAGACGCTGCCGCCATCGATCCCGGAGGCCGCCGCGCCGAGGGAGGGCGCGCCCGCCACCGCCGCCACCGCCTGCAAGACCCTGCGTCGCTTCATGGCCGAAGTCTAACCCTGCGCGCTCCGTATCCCGTAGACTCGCCCGTGGGCCCCTTGGGGAACGGATCCATGAAACGCGGAATTCGCTGCCGGATGGTGACGCTGCTTCTCCTCGCGTCGCCCCTGCCGGCCCTCGCGGGCGAGCCCTGGCCCTTTCCCTGGCCCGAGGGCCGGTCCCAGCCCCCGAAGGACGGCGACGTCTGGCGCATGGACTTCTCACGCTTCAACCAGTAACAAGGAAGCTCCGCCTGCCATGGACCCGGGTGGCTGGGCCTGGAGCCCCCACGGAGCATGGGACTCCCACATTCCCGAGGTCTTCCCGTACATCCACTTCTCCGCACGGCCGGTCGGCGAAGCGGGAGCTACTTCTCCGCGGCCAGCCACGCCGCCAGCTCCGCGTCAGTGAGCTTCTCCGGGGAGACCTGGAGGCTCTCCGCGGCTCCCGTCGCCCGGGCGCTCGCCGCAACCGCGGCGGTCTCGAAGGCGTCGGCGGTGTTGTGCACCCTCAGGCGGGACCCCAGACCCAGCGTCAGGGCCGTCTCGAAGCCGCCCACGCTGCGGAGGAGCGGGATGGGCAGCCGATCGAGGTAGGCCTCGTCGCGGCTCGTCGGGAATCGGTCGGCGTCGGCGACGACGGCGTCGAGACCGGGCGCGAGCCCCTGGGCGAGAAGGCACCACAGCCCGGCCCGGTCGAGACCGACCAGCGAGACCCGCCGGATTCCGGGCTGCCGCTTCAGCCAGGCGAGGGCGGTGAGGATGTCCTGGACCCGGTTGGCGTCGTCGGTGCGGTTGTAGGTCGTGAAGAAGCGGTCGCTCGTGTCGCGCGGCGCCCGGGCCCGGCCGGAGTTGAACGCGTCGAGCGCGGCCACGAGGTGCCCCCGGCGCCGCAGGGGCTCGACCAGGGACCCGTCGTGCCCGGTGACGCCGTCGACTCCGTCGGGGTGCACGATCAGCGTGGCCCTCTCGGTGCCCTTCGGCGGCGCCCAGAGCCGGACCGGGACGCGGTCGCCCCGGCCCCGGCGCCCGATGACGCGGTCGCGCGATCCGGCTTTCGCGTCGGAGAGCGGCGCCTCGATCACCTCGTCGGCCGCGGGGTACTCGGCGGCGACGGCGTGGCGGAGGGCCGGGCCCAGGACCTCCCGGAAGTGCTCGAGCCCCTTCAGGTCGCGCGGCCGCCGCGCCTCGAGCTGTGCCTTCCGGCTCGCGATCAGCGCGTCGACGATCTGCTGCTGGGTGCGCGCTTCCTTCGGGAGCTCCCGGCCGAAGAGGACGAGCAGGTCGGCGGGCTGCTCGGCCTGGTACTCACGCTCCTCGATCGCGGTCGCGTCGGGCCGCCCGAGGACCCACCGGCCGAACCAGGCGTACACCGCCTCGCGGCTCGCCCGGTTGTAGTTGTGGTCCGCGATGAACTGGACCGTGTCCACCTTCTCCTTCGCCCCCAGCAGCGCGTAGACGCTCCGGATCGCGGGGAACTCAATGCGGGGGGTGTCCCGCGTCCAGTCGCCAGCCGCCGAGACCATGAGCATGGGGCGCGGGGCCGTGAGCGCGCCGATCTCCATGTTGTTCGTGTCGAGGCGCAGGTTCGGCGCGTTCTCGCACACGTCCCCGCCCTGCATGTAGTGCGAGATCATGTTCACGGGGGCGGAGACCTTGACCCGGTCGTCTACCGCGGTCAGCAGGAAGGTCTGGGTGCCCCCGCCGGAAGCCCCGGTGCAGGCCAGCCGGCCCCTGTCCACGTCCGGGAGCGACTCCAGGAAGTCCACCGCGCGGATGCTGTTCCAGAGGTGCAGGGAAAGAGACCCGATCCCCCACAGGGCGAGGCGCGGGTCGAGGAGGCGGTGGTCCACCTGGCGGCTGTCGTTGTAGCCGACCATGTCCCAGGAGAAGACCACGTAGCCCTGCCGGGCGAGCGAGATGCACCGCGCCGGGATCGAGCCCAGGGCGCCGTTCTCCAAGCGCCCGTAGGCCCAGTGGCCGTGCGGTGAGAGAACCCCGGGGAAGGGACCCGTCTTCCCCATCGGCCGGTACAGGTTCCCGGTGACGTAGAACCCGGGATGGCTCTCGAAGTAGACCTTCTCGACAGAGTAGTCGCCGCGCTCGATCCGGCCGAAGACGTGCGGGTTGAGCGGGCCCTTCTCCGGCAGAGGCCAGAGGCCCGCGCTCACCAGGACCTGCTCCCGCAGGAACCGGGCCCGCGCGAGCCAGGCGTCCTTGTCGGCGTAGGGAGTGAAGGTGTACGGCGTGTCGAGGGTCCGGATCTCGACCGCCCGGCGATCGACCCGAGGGATGGTCTCTTCCTGGGCCCGAGCGGGGAGCGCCGCGAAGCCCGCGGCCGCGAGAAGCACCGGCGCGGGAGACGCGCGCAGGCCGACGGCCCCTGTCACGCGGCGGACAGCGGCGAAGATCGTCTCTTCCACGGCCTCCGCGAAGGGGCCGGGCTGGCCGTAGTAGATCATGTTGTCCACCGCCTCGTAACCGCC
>JBGPQQ010000301.1:0-4997 GCA_041489115.1 Vicinamibacteria bacterium
CCGCGAGACGTAGAGCCGCTTCAGGAGCAGCGCCCCGCGCTCCCGGGCGGAGAGCACCTTGACCACCTGCTTCGTCTTGCGGTCGCGGACCGTCTCCGGGCGGACGACCGAGACCACCTCCTCGACGTGCGGGTCCGAGGCCGCCTGGGCCAGGAGCTCCTTGCCCAGGAAGCCGGTGGCGCCCGTGAGCAGCACGCGGAGCCGGAGGCGCTTCCCGAGGGTTTGGAGCCGGGCCCGCGTTTGCTTCTGCAGGTCCTGCACCCGGCCTTTCAGCTCCTTGTCGCTGAGGTGCGTCGGCTCGCGGAACTGGTACACGTAGTCGCGCGCGGTCACGCCGAGGAGCCGCTGGACCGACCGCGCGTCCTCCGGGTTGCCGGTCAGCTCCCCCACCGTCCGGCCCACGCGCGAGCCGACCGCCTCGACCAGCTTGAGGCCGCGCTTCACGAGGCTCTCGTTCCCGGTCACCTGGATGAAGCGGCTGGCCAGGAACTGCGCCGCGATCTCGACCGGGTGGTGGTCGCGGTGCGCGTGCACGAGGAGGTCGGCGGGGTCGATCGGGTCGGAGAGCGGCTCGCCGGTCGCCCGGTCCACCTTCACGATGTAGCGCGAGGGGGACATGTCGACGACCGGGACGGCCGCTTCCTTCGCCCGCCGCCGGGGCTTCTCCCCGGAAGGGCCCGCTCGTGCCCGGCCCCCGCTCGTCGCCACGGCCGTACCCCTTTCCGCCATCCGCGCTCGACGGGATTCGCGGGGCCAGACTACCCCATCGTGCTCTCCCCCGACAACGAGGAGGCCCTCCGGCCGTGCCGTCGGGCACCGGGGGCCGCCGCGGGCTGGCCGAACCGGGGCGGACCTGCTAGATTGACTAGAGCGTCGAACCCACTGAATCTCGCTACGCGGCATCCGTGCCGCGGGGAAGGTAAGAGAAGCCATGAAGCCCCTATCGAAGGTCGTCCTGGCCCTGGCGGCCGCCGCCGTGATCGCCCCGTCCGCTTACGCCAGACCCGAGAAGAGCCGCGGCAACATCGTCTCCACCGACTGGCTCAAGATGGAGGTCGAGCTCAAGGACCCGCAGGGTCGCGTGGCCACGTGGTCGGTGGCGCGGGACGCCGGGGTGACCTTCACCGACAAGAAGAGCCAGTTCCCGAACCCGAAACTCCAGGACCTGCGCGCGCCGATGTACGTCCACTTCGTGTTCGAGGGCACGACGTCCGTCATCCAGAGCTTCGACGTGGCCGAGGTCGGCTTCGAGCCCTCGCAGGGCGGGCCCGGCATCCAGCGGACAGGCGTCATCACCAACCTGGACGCGAACATCGGCCATGTCGAGGTGAACCTCGGCTCGGGCCCGCAGACCTTCGCGGTGGACCCGAAGGGGCAGCTCGGCAACTTCAGGATCGGCGACAGCGTCTCGATCCTCATCGAGACGCGCGAGGGCAACCGCGAGGTCGTCACGCAGCTGAGGCAAGTCGGCTCCGTGCCCACGCAGGCAGGGCCGGCCGTCTCGCGGAACGGCGTCATCACCAGCCTGGACGCGAACCTCGGCCACGTCGAGGTGAACCTCGGCGCGGGCCCGCAGACCTTCGCGGTGGAACCGAAGGAGCAGCTCCGCAACTTCAGGATCGGCGACCGCATCACGATCCTCATCGAGACGCGCGAGGTCAGCCGCCAGGTCGTCACGCAGATCCGGAGGCAGTAGCCCGTCTCAGTGGAACTCCCTGGCCGGGGTGGCGGGCACCCCGGCCAGGGCCTTTCGCACCGCGAACGCCCGCACGGAGAGCCCGTCGCTCGCCTGCAGCACCCCGTCCACCTCGAGGACGCTCTCGCCGACCAGCACCGCGCGCTCGCGGTGGAAGAGGTCCGGCCGCACGATCACGTTGACGAGGCCCGTCTCGTCCTCGAGGGTGAGGAAGAGGAACCCCGCCGCCGTCCCCGGGCGCTGTCGGCAGATCACCGCTCCCGCCACCCTCACGCGCTCGCCGTCCGCGAGCCGCGGCAGGTCGGCGGCCCGCCGCACGCCTCGCTCGAGAAGCTCCGCCCGGAAGAGCGACACCGGGTGCGGGCCGACAGTGAGACCGGTCCCCGCGAGGTCGCTCGTGAGCCGCTCCGGGAAGCTCATCTCCGGCAGGGGGCTGTCATCCCGAGGAGCACCGTTCGAGTCGTGCGACGAGGGATCCGCAGTCCCGGCGCCGGCGGATCCCTCGGGACCTGGCCAGCCGGAGTCCCTCGGGATGACATGGAAGAGGGGCCCCCGGGGGCGGCCGGCCTTCTCGACCTGCCAGAGGGCGCTCCGCCGCGTGAGGCCGAAGGCGTTGAGGGCGCCCACCTCGGCCAGGTTGCGCTGCTCGTCGCGCCGGAGGCCCGTCCGGTCCACGAAGTCCTGGAGCGAGGCGAAAGGCGCGAGCGAGCGCTCTCTCTCGATCCGCTCCGCCGCCTCCGCCCGCAGGCCGCGCACGTAGCCGAGGCCGAGGCGCACCTCCCCCTCCTCCAGCGAGCAGAGCCGGCCGCTCCGCGTCACGTCCACCGGTCGGAAGCGCACCCCGTGGCGCTGCGCGTCCTTCACCAGCGTGAACGGGTGGTAGAAGCCCATCGGCTGGTTGTCGAGGAGCGCGCACGTGAAGGCCGCCGGGTGGTGGCACTTGAGGAAAGCACTCGCGTAGGCGATGAGGGCGAAGCTCGCCGCGTGCGACTCGGGGAAGCCGTAGAGGGCGAACGAGCTGATCGAGCGGACGATCGTGTCGGCGACCTCCCCGGTGATCCTCCGCTCGCCCATCCCCGCGCGGAGCCGCGCCTCGATCGCCTTCATGCGCTTCTCCGAGCGCTTGAAGCCCATGGCCCGCCGGAGCTCCTCGGCCTCGCCGCCGGTGAAGCCGGCGACCGTCATGGCGATCCGCAGCAGCTGCTCCTGGAAGAGAGGGACGCCGAGGGTGCGCTTCAGGATGGGCTCGAGCGAGGGATGGAGGTAGCCGACCGGCTCGATGCCGTTCCTCCGGCGGAGGTACGGGTGGACCATCTTCCCGACGATGGGGCCGGGCCGGATGATCGCCACCTCGACCACGAGGTCGTAGAAGTGGTCCGGTTTCATGCGCGGCAGCGTCGCCATCTGCGCCCGGCTCTCCACCTGGAAGACGCCCACGGTGTCGGCCCTGCGCAGCATCTCGTAGACCTTCGGGTCGTCCGGCGGCAGGTGCGCGAGGTCGATCTCGACCCCGGTCCCGCGCAGGAGCGCGAGCGCGTCCTGCAGGGCGGACATCATGCCGAGGCCGAGGAGGTCCACCTTGATGATCCCGAGGTCGGCGCAGTCCTCCTTGTCCCACTGGACGATCACACGGTCGGGCATGCTCGCGGGCTCGAGGGGCACCACCTCGTCGAGGCGCCCCTGCGCCACCACCATTCCCCCCGAGTGCTGGCCGAGGTGCCGCGGCAGGTCCTGGATCTCGCCCCAGAGCCGGGCGAAGAGGCCGATCCGCCGGTCCTCGCGGTCGAGCCCGGCGCGCTCGAGGCGCCGCTCCAGCGTGTCGTCCGCGTCCACGTACTCGAAGCGGTGCATGTGCTGGGCCAGGCGGTCGATCTCGTCCACCGGAATGCCGAGCACCTTGCCGATCTCCCGCGAGGCGCTGCGGTCGCGGTAGGTGATGACGTTCGCGGTCATGGCCGCCCCCGCCGCCCCGTAGCGCCCGTAGACGTGCTGGATGACCCGCTCCCGGCGGTCCCCGCTCGGCAGGTCGAGGTCGATGTCCGGCCACTCCCCGCGCTCCTCGGAGAGGAAGCGCTCGAAGAGGAGATCCATGCCCACCGGATCCACCGCGGTGATGCCGAGGCTGTAGCAGACCGCGCTGTTCGCGGCGGAGCCGCGGCCCTGGGCGAGGATGCCCTCCCGCCGGCAGAAGTTCACGAGGTCCCAGACGATGAGGAAGTAGCCGGCGAGGTTCAGCTTGCCGATGAGAGAGAGCTCCCGCTCGATCTGCCTCCGGGCCTTCTCGTGGTACGGCCGGTAGCGCTCGCGCGCCCCCGCCTCGGTGACCTTGCCGAGGAAGGAGAACTGGGTTTCCCCCTCCGGCACGGGGTAGTCCGGGAAGCGGTAGCCGAGGTCTTCGAGCGTGAACTGCAGGCGATCCGCGAGGGCCTCCGCGTTGCGGAGGAGGTCGGGCCGGTCGGCGAAGAGCGCGGCCATGGCCTTCGGCTGCTTGAGGTGGCGCTCGGCGTTCTCGGCGAGGAGCCGCCCGGCGGTGGCGAGCGTCCGCTTCTCGCGGATGCAGGTGAGCACGTCGAGGAGCGCCCGGCCTTTCGATGTCGCGTGGCGCACGCCGTTGGTGGCGACCGCTTTCAGGCCGAGGGCGTCGGCCAGGCCGAGAAGGGCCTGGTTCGCGGCCTCCTGCTCCCGCCGGCGGTGCCGTTGCACGTCGAGCACGACGTGGCCGGACCCGAAGGCCTCGACGATGCGTGCCAGGCGGTCGGTGTCGAGCGCCCCGCGCCCGCCCGCCGACTTCGCGGCGACGGCCAGCGTCTCCACCCCCGGCAGGGCGAAGAGCCCCTCGGCGAGGCCTTCCAGCATCTCCGGCCGGAGGCGGCCCTCGCCCTTCGGGGCGCCGGCCTTCATCCGCGTGATCAGCCGGCAGAGGTTGCGGTAGCCCCGCTGCGTCTCGACGAGGAGCGGCAGGGCTCCCCCCCCGTCGAGGCTCAGCTCGGCGCCGACGATCGGCCGGACGCCGGCGGCGCGCGCGGCCTTGAAGAAGCGCGGGGCCCCCGAGACGCCGTCGCGGTCCACGAGGGCGAGGGCGGTGTAGCCCAGCCCTGCCGCCCGCTCCACGAGGTCCTCGGGGAGCGACGAGGCCCGGAGGAAGGAGAAGGCCGAGGCGACGTTCAGCTCGACGGGCATGGCGAAGAAGTTTCGCTTTTTCTTCGCCTATTCTGTCGCCCCCTCCGGGGCCCCGTCAAGCCCGTGTCACCCCGGGCAGACCGAAGCTCGTCAGATGACAGGGATCCCTCGGGACCGGGCA
>JBGPQQ010000302.1:0-4968 GCA_041489115.1 Vicinamibacteria bacterium
AGCCGCGCCACGTTCTCGTTGAGGACGGCGGCGGCGCGCTGGGACAGGCCGTCGGTGGGCACCGGCTGCAGCTGCGCCTCGGCCGACACCGGCGTCCGCATCTCCACGCGCACGTCGGCGAAGCCCGCCGCCGCGGCCGCGAAGCGGAGCGTGTCCGGGTGGAGGGGCCGCTCGTGGGTGAGGTCGCGGTTGTACACCTCGAGGAAGCCCGTCACCGAGCGGGGATTGACGGTCTCGAGCAGCAGGAGGCCGCCCGGCCGCAGGACGCGGTGGGCCTCGGCCAGCATGGCCCCGAGGACCGGTGGCGGGAGGTGCTCCGCGACCTGCGAGGCGAACACCCCGCCGAGGGAGCCCGCGGCCTGCGCGCGGAGGAAGTCCACGAGGTCGCCCTCCACGACGTCGAGGCCCGCTTCGCGGCACTCGCGGACGACGTTCGCGTTGCCCTCGACACCCCGGGCGGCGATGCCGTGTCCACGCAGGGCCTGCAGGAACTCGCCCCGCCCGCAGCCGAGGTCCACGACGGGTTCGCTGCCGGCGAAACGGTCGGCGTACTCCCCGAGGCGCTCCCGGATCTCGTCCCGGCTGCCGCGGAAGCGGTTCTCGAAGGCGGTGTAGGCCGAGCCGGCGGCCGCGCGCGAGGCCGCGGCGGCGATCGCGGGCGGCGGGGCCACGGCGTCGAGCGAGCCACGGACCGCCCGCACCTCCTCCGACACCACCTCCAGCCGGTCTCGCAGCGCGAGGAGGCCCTCGAGCCGCCGGCCGAGCGACTCGAGGCGCCGGTCGAAGGCTTCGAGCACCAGCTCCGAGCGCGTGGTGGCGAGGGCGGTGGCCACGCGGTCGCGGGCGTCCACGAGCGGCTGCACGCGCTGGGCGTAGCGCACGAGCGCGCCCGCGAGCTCCCGCAGCCGCGCGTGCAGGCCGTCGGCCTGCGCGACGTACGCGTTCAGGAGCTGGACGAGCGCGGCGTTGAAGGCCGCCTGCTTCTCGATCGCGGGGGCGACCGCGTCCCACGCACGCTGGCGGAGGGCGCCACCGAGACCGCCGCCCCCCGGGCGCTCCGGCGCGGGCCAGAGCGTGTTCAGCCGCTCGAGCCTCTCCCGGACCTCCGGGGCGGCCTCCGCGGGCAGCGCGAACGCCGACAGGCGGTCGATGGCCGCGAGCACCTCGGCGTAGGCGGCCTCTTCCTCCTCGACGCGGCCGCGGAGGCCCTCGAGTGCCGGGTGCTCGGAGTCTCGGGACACGGGCGCCCCGGCGGCTACGCCTGCCTCGCCGCACGGGCGGCCAGGTAGGCCAGCACGATCTCGTCGAGCGAGAGGTCCTCCGGGTGCAGCTCCTCGGGCGGGGCGAACTTCCCGCGCTTCACCTCGAGGATCATCGCCTTGTGCTGCTCCTCCATGAGCCGGCCGATCGCCGCCTCGGCGTCGGCGCCCCGGACGATCTGGGCGTAGGGCAGGCGCCGCGAGGCGAGGATCTCGCCGCCCTTGTAGATGAGCGTCTCGATCAGGGGGTTGACCTTGCCCTTGTCCTCGGTCTGGACGTGGTAGACGAGGCCCCGGAACTTGACGTCCGTGTTGAACCCCGTGATCACGGCGAGATTGTCGCATAATGGCCGCCCCGGGCGCTTCCGCCGGGGATCCTGCCCATGCCCGAGACCGCGCCCCCCGAGCGCCGCGACGACCGCGTGCCCCTCTTCGGCACCTGGAAGGCGATCCACGCGGCGGTCCTCGCGTCCGCCCTCGTGGTGATGGCCCTGCTGGCGCTCTTCTCGCGGTGGCCGTTCTGAGCCCCGGCGCGTCCGTCCTCGCGCCGGCCGACTGGGTGGTGCTGGCCGCCTACGTCTCCGGGATCGTGGCCTTCGGCGTCTGGGTGGGGCGGCGGACGCGCAACGTCTCCGACTTCTTCCTGGCCGGGCGGGAGATGCGCTGGTGGGCGGCCGGCCTCTCGGTGATGGCCACCCAGATCAGCGCCATCACCTTCGTGGGCACCACGGGCCAGGCCTACACGAAGGGCATGAGCTTCCTCGCCTTCTACTTCGGGCTGCCCTTCGCCATGGTCGTGCTCAGCCTGACCCTCGTGCCCTTCTTCTACCGCGCCGGCGTCTACACCGCGTACCAGTACCTGGAGCGCCGGTTCGACTCGCGCACGCGCACGCTGACGAGCCTCCTCTTCCTGCTCTCGCGCGGGCTGTCGGTGGGGGTCACGCTCTACGCCCCCTCGCTCGTCCTGTCCGTCATCTTCGGCTGGAGGGAGACCGCCACCATCGCGGTCATGGGCGGGGCGACGATCGTGTACGTCGTGTACGGGGGAAACCGCTCGGTGATCTGGACGGACGTCGCGCAGATGGCCCTCGTGTGGTTCGGCATCTTCACATGCCTGGGTGTCGCCATCGCCCAGCTGCCGGCCGGGGTCGGCCTGCGCGACGCGCTCGCCCTCGCCCAGGCCACGGGGCGGCTCGAGATGATGGACACCTCGCCCGACCCCTCCCGGCCCTACACGGTCTGGAGCGGGCTCATCGGCGGGATGTTCCTCGCCATGGCCTACTTCGGCTGCGACCAGAGCCAGGTGCAACGCTACCTCTCGGGCCGCAGCCTGACCGATAGCCGCCTGTCGCTCCTCTTCAACGCCTTCCTCAAGGTCCCCATGCAGTTCCTGATCCTGCTCACCGGGGTCCTGGTGTTCGTCTTCTTCCACTTCCACGAGACGCCGCTCCTGTGGAACCGCGCGGAGCTGACGCGGCTCGAGGCGCAGGCCCCGCCGGCCGAGCTGGCGCACGTGCGGGACGAGGCGGGGGCCGCCCACCGCGAGCGGCTCGCGGCCGCCGAGGCGTTCGCGCGGGCCCGCCACGCCGGGGGCGACGTGGCCTCGTCGCGGGAGGGCTACCTCGCCGCGCAGCGCCGGGTGGACGCGGCGGAAGCCGCCACGCGGCGGCTGGCGTCGTCCGTCGCGGGCCGCCCGGTGAGCGACGTGAACTACATCTTCCCGAGCTACATCGTCGACCGGCTCCGCGGCGGCCTCGCCGGCCTCGTCATCGCCGTGATCTTCGCCGCCGCGATGTCGGCCCTCGCCGGCGAGCTGAACTCGCTCGCCACCGCGACGATGGTGGACTTCTACTCGCGCTTCGTGCGCGTGGGTGGCGGGGGCGACCTCCTCGCCTCCCGTCTCTTCACCGTGTTCTGGGGGCTCTTCGCCGGGCTCGTGGCCACCCAGGCCGGGCAGCTCGGGTCCGCCATCGAGGTCGTGAACCGCTTTGGGTCGCACTTCTACGGCTCGATCCTCGGCGTCTTCGGCCTCGCCGTGCTCACGCCGCGGGCCACCGCCCGCGGGGCCTTCTACGGCCTCTTCGCCGGGATGGCCGCCGTCTTCCTCGTCTCGCAGCTCACCCCCGTCGCATTCCTCTGGTACAACGTCGTCGGCGCGCTGACGGTCTTCGCGGTCGGGCTCCTGATCACCGCGGTGGCGCCGGGGCCCCGGCCGGTGGGGGACACGCGCTCGTGAGCAGGCCGGCCGGTAGTTGCCGGCGGTGGGTGGCTCCACGAATTCCGCGGCGGTCCCGCTTGCCCCGCCCCGACAGGCCGAGCGGGGTGTCCCGCCCGGGTCCATTGCTCCACTCGCGACCCGGGCGGGAGCCCTCGGGAGCCGCCGCTCCCGCCTGCTCCGCACCGGTGGCGCGGGGCGGGGTGATTCATCGGCCGCGTTTACCGCCCTGGTGCGCTCGTCAGCCCCGCTCGGCTTCGAGCAGCTTCTTCTTGCGGTCGAGGCCCCAGCGGTAGCCGGTGAGCCGCCCGTCGGCGCCGACCACGCGGTGGCAGGGCACCACGATCGACACCGGGTTCGTGGCGCAGGCGCGGGCGACGGCGCGCGTCGCCGTGGGCCGGCCGATGGCGCGCGCGACCTCGCCGTAGGTCCGCGTCTCGCCGAGGGGGATGCGCCGGAGCTCCTGCCACACGCGCCACTGGAAAGCCGTCGCGGCGACGTCCAGGGGCAGGTCGATGCCCCGACGGCCTCCCGCGAGGTGGTCGAGTATCGGCCGCACGCGCGCGGCGAGGGCCGCGTCGTCGCACCGCACGCGGGCGGCGGGGTACTCCGCGCGCAGCTCGCGCTCGAGCCGCCGGTCGTCTTCGGCGACGTAGACGGCGGAGACACCCTTCTCGGTGGCCGCGACGAGCAGGCGGCCGAGCGGCGAGTCCACGATCGAGTAGGCGAGGTCCATTCCTGCTCCTCCGCGCCGGTAGGCGCCTGGCGTCATCCCTAGGGCCCGCGTGGCGTGCGCGTGAGCGCGGCTCGGCGAGCCGTAGCCCGCCTCGTGGGCCGCATCCTCGACGGGCGCGCCGCCCCGCAGCGCTCGGCGCAGCCGGCCGAGGCGCAGGGCCTCCCCGTACTGCTTCGGCGACAGCCCCGTCGCCCGCTTGAAGGCGCGCTGCAGGTGGTGGGGCCCCACCCCGGCGGCCGCAGCCAGCCGCGCGAGCGAGGGCGCTCGCTCCGGCGACTGCTCGATGAGGCGGCCGATGCGGCGCACCCAGGCGGCGCGGGGCGACTCGGCCGCGCGCGGGTGGCAGCGGCGGCAGGCGCGGAAGCCCCCGGCCTCGGCCGCGTCGGGCGTCGCGAAGAGGACCACGCGCGCGCGCCGGGGCCTCCGGGCGGGGCAGGAGGGCCGGCAGTAGATGCCGGTCGTCCGCACCGCGAAGACGAACGCCCCGTCCGCCCGCGCGTCGCGGGCGACGACCGACGCCCAACGCGCGTCGTCGCCCTCCGCCAGGCGTCTCTCTCCCGCCCGCTCCCGCTTCACCATGCCCACAGTTGTACCGCGCGTGGCCCGGGCCCGCCATGCCGCTTCTTGCGCTCGAACCCGAGGCGGCCCGGCCGCGCAGGTTTCGCGCGGCCCCGGTGATCCGGCGGCTCCCGGGCGCGATTCCTGCGACCCGGCTCGCGAAGTCGTTTCGATCGGTTCGCCCTATTTCTCGAACGGAG
>JBGPQQ010000303.1:0-4959 GCA_041489115.1 Vicinamibacteria bacterium
GACGGCCAGGTCTCCCAGGCCGGTGACGACTTCCCGCCCGGGTCGGTGCTCTCGGGGCGGACGGTCGAGGACCTCCTGCACGGGACCGACCTCTCGGCAGGGCTCGCCGCGCGCCTGAAGAAGGCGAAGGCGAAGCGCGCCGCGGTGCAGGCCAGGGACGTCAGGCCGATGCTCGCCGAGACCCGTGACGCGCCGTTCACCCGCGCGGGCTGGGTCTTCGAGCTGAAGATCGACGGGCAGTCCGTCGGCGTCTTCACCGACACGGAGCTGGCGAAGGGCCTGAACCTCGCCCGCCACAACACGCCGATGCGCTGGCAGGCGTACGCGGTGAAGTGGTCGGTCGGCAGCGGGCACGAGGCGCAGCGCGTCCGACGGGAGCTTCTCGCCGCCGCCGCGAACGACACTTCGTTGAAGGCCACCGCGGAGGCCCTCGCCCGGCACGACGAAGCCGCGCAGAGGCAACGGTCGGTGGACGCGACACCCAAGCCCCACCGGTACGAGCTGATTCGTCATTCCAGCAACCCGGGGGGGCCTGGGGGGGCGGTCCTGCTCCCCGGGGCGCGTCCCCCTTCACCAGCCCCCGCTCCCTACTGCCCGTCTCCCTCCCCCTTCGCCAGGGCGTTCCGCAGCCGCCCCTTGTCCACCTTCCCCATGGCGTTCCGGGGAAGCGCGTCCACGCGCACGAACTCGCGCGGCACCTTGAAGGACGCCAGCTCGCGGCGGCAGGCCGCCTCGAGCGCGGCCGGGTCGGCCTCACCGGCGAAGAAGGCGACCGGCACCTCGCCCCGGCGCTCCTCTGGCGCGCCCACCACCGCGGCCTCGAGCACGCCCGGCTGCTCGAGCAGCACCTCCTCGATCTCGCGCGGGTACACGTTGAACCCGCCGGAGATGACGAGGTCGCTCGCGCGGCCGCAGAGCGTGACGTAGCCGTCGGCGGACCGCTCGCCGAGGTCGCCGGTCCGGAACCACCCGTCCGCGAACGCGGCCGCGGTGGCCTCGGGCCGGCGCCAGTAGCCCTCGAAGACGGCCGGCCCGCGCACCAGCAACGCCCCGGTTTCGCCGTCCGGCACGTCGCGGCCGTCCGGCCCGACGATCCGCACCTCGACTCCCGCGAGCGCCCGGCCAACCGTCCCCGGCCGCCGCTCGCCGTCGTACGGGTTGCCGATCGTCATGAGCGTCTCCGTCATCCCGTAGCGCTCGAGGATGGCGTGGCCGAATCGCGATCGGAAGGCCTCGAAGACGCGTGCGGGCAGGGGGGCGGAGCCGGAGACGAAGAGCCGCGCCCGCTCCCCGATCCGTCGCGCCGCTTCGTCGGGCAGCGCGAGGAGGCGCACGTAGACGGTGGGCACGCCGAAGAAGAGCGTGGGCTGGAACTCGTCGAAGAGGGCCGCGGCCCGCTCGTGCTCGAAGCGCTCGACGAGGCGCATGCGGCAGCCGCTCGCCAGCCACGAGCACACTCCGTTGCCGAGGCCGTGGACGTGGAAGAGCGGCAGGACCGCGAGGTAGCAGTCCTCCGCCGTGATCCTCCAGGCCTCGACGAGCGTCCGGGCGTTCGCGGCGAGGTTGCCGTGGGAGAGGACCGCCCCCTTGGCACGGCCCGTCGTGCCCGAGGTGTAGACGATCGCGGCGGCGGTCCGGCTCTCGATCGCCGGCGCGACGCCTTCGGCCGCTCCCCCACCGCGCTCGCCCTCGGCCTCCATCGCCAGCACGCCGACGTCCCAGGCGGGCGTCCCCGCCGGCACGAGCGGGGCGAGGTCACTCGTCGTCACGACGGCCTCGGGCTCGGCATCGCCCACGATGTGGCCCACCTCGCGCTCGCGGTAGAGGACGTTGACCGGCACGAAGATCACCCCGAGCTTCAGGCAGGCGAGGAAGAGGTCGAGGAACTCGAGGCGGTTCGGGAGCTGGACGGCGAGGCGGTCTCCCGCACGGAGTCCCCGCGCGGCGAGGGCGCGGGCCGTCCGGTTGGCACGGACCTCGACGTCCCCGAATGTCAGCGTTTCGACCGGACCTCCGGCCGAGCCGAGCTCCAGGGCCGGCTCGTCGGCGCGCCCGACCAGCGAGGGGGCGAAGAGGTCGAGTAGCGGCCCGTGCGGCATCCGCTCGAGGGTAGCGCGGGACCCCGGTCAGCGGACCAGGTACATCACGAGCAGCTGGGCCGAGAGGACGCGCAGGATCATCGTCAGCGGGTAGACGGTCGCGTAGGCGACGGAGGGGGCTTCCGAGCCGGAGACGGCGGTCGCGAAGGACAGGGCCGGCGGGTCCGTCATGCTTCCCGCCAGCAGGCCGCAGAGGGTCAGGTAGTTGAGGCCGAGGGCGAGGCGGGCCACGACGGCCACGGCCAGGAGGGGCACGATCGTCAGGGCAACGCCACACGCCATCCAGTAGAGCCCGTCGCCGCGGACGAGGGTCTCCACGAACACGTCGCCCGCCCCGAGGCCCACCGCGGCCAGGAAGAGCACGATACCCGTCTCGCGCAGCGCGTAGTTCGCCGAGATCGGCATGTACCAGACGAGGGGGCCGATCTTGCCGATGCGCGAGAGGGCGATGGCCACGAGGAGCGGCCCCCCCGCGAGTCCGAGCCGCACCGGGGCGGGGACTCCCGGCAGCGAGAAGGGCCAGCTCCCCACCACGATCCCGAGGGCGATGCCGGCGAACATCGGGACGAGGTGCGTGTAGTTGAGGCTCTTCGGCGAGTCGCCGAGCTGGGCGGCCACCTTCTGGATGTCGCCCGCCTCGCCCACCGCGAGCACGGTGTCCCCGTACTGGAGCTCGAAGTCCGGCGTCGCCGACATCTCGACCTCGGTCCGGCTCACCCGGGTGATCTGGACGCCAAAGCGGCGCGCGAAGTCGAGCGCAGCGACCGTCTTTCCGGTGGCGGCGGTGCGGGTGACGATGAGGCGCTTCGAGGTGATGGCGCTCGGCATCCTCCGCAGGTCGAGGCTGCTCTCCTTCCCCACCACCACCCGGAGCGCGTCGAGCTCCTCGCGCGTGCCGACGGCCAGCAGCACGTCGCCGAGCCGCAGGCGGGTCTCGGGCCGGGGCACCTGGAGGGTGCCGTCCTGCCAGATGCGCGAGACGACGACCCCGGACCCGGCGAGGGACGGCACTCTCTCGAGAGCCATGCCGGCGAGGTTCGGGTTCGCGACCTCGAGGTTCGCGCGGGCGAGCGGCGGGGCCTCGGCGGCATGGCTCTTCTCGAGGTCCTCGGTCTCCCTCCGCAGCGAGACCCGGAACGCCGCGCGTACCACCAGCATCACGAGGATGATGCCCAGCACCCCGAACGGGTAGGCCACCGCGTAGCCGAGGCCCGGGAGCTTGGCCGCCGCGGCGCGGGCGGCGGGGTCCGGCAGCGCTTCCTTGAGCGCCTGCTGGGCGGCGGCGAGGCTGGGCGTGTTGGTGGTGGCCCCGCTCAGGAGCCCCACGAGGGCGGGCGCCTCGATGCCGCCGGCGAAGCGCAGCACGAGGGCGGTCGCCACCCCGAGCGCCACCACGGAAGCGGCCAGGAGGTTGAGGCGCAGGCCGTGGCGGCGCAGGGAGGCGAGGAAGCCGGGGCCGACCTGCAGGCCGATCGAGTACACGAAGAAGACGAGCCCCAGCTCGCGCACGAACTCGCGGGTGCGCTCCTCGACTTGCACGCCGAAGTGGCCGAAGGCTAGGCCCACGAAGAGGACTCCCGCGATGCCGAGGCCCACCCCGTGGACGCGCGCGGCCCCCAGGGCGAGGCCCAGGGCGGCCACCAGCGAGAGGACGAGGACCGCCCCGGCCGCGGTCGTGCCGTCGAGGAGCGCCGTGCTCACTCCCGGATCACCGCGAGGTCCCAGGGCCCGAGAGTGAGCCGCTCGCCCGCCGCCACCGGCTTCTGCGACAGGAGCTCCGCCCCGGCCCCGTGGGTGTAGGCGAACGACTGCGGCTCGCCGGAGAAGTTGAGATAGAAGCGCAGGGCCTTCCCGTCGCGGGCCACCGCCTGACGGGCGCGGACCCTCTCCGGGAGCCCGGCCTCGGGCGCGACCCCCGCCTGCTTCAGCACGTCGGCCACCACCTTCTCCTGCAGCGCGTCCGTAAGGACCGTCCCCTCGTAGGTGACCGTCCCCCTCCCCCACGCGTTGCGCGTGAGCGCGGGGTACTTCCCGAAGAAGGGGTGCTCGTAGAAGGCGAGCGGCTTCGCGGTCTCGGGCAGGATCATGTCCGCCCAAACCGAGGCCCGGTTCTCCGGGCCCACGCCGAACGGGTCGCCCTTCAACGGGATCGGCTGCTTCAGGCTCGAGAATTCCTGGTACGAGATCCCGGCGGCCTCGCGCAGCGGTCCCGGGGCGCGCGTCCAGCGCACGGTGTTCCACTCGTTCGTGAAGCCGCTCTTGAGCGTCAGCAGGACGTGGCCGCCGGCCTTCGCGAAGTCCGCGATCTTCTGCAGCAGCGCGTCGCTCGCGACGTACAGCGGCGGCACGACGAGCACGTCGTAGCCGGCAAAGTCCGGCTGCTCGGCGAACACGAAGTCCGCGCCGACGTTCAGCTGGTAGAGCGCCCGGTGCAGCTGGTCCTCCACCGCCGTGTAGTTCGCCTTCGGCCTTCCGCGCTCGTCCCTGCCGTCGTCGGCCATGGGCATGAAGGACAGCCCCCAGTGCGAGTCGACGCTGTGCAGGATGGCCACGCGGTTCTTCGGCATGAGGCCGGCGAGCTGCGGGCCGAGGCGCTTCAGCTCGGCGCCGATGCGGGTCGCCTCCTCGTAGACACGGTTCGGCTCGAGGTCGTGGCCGAGCAGTCCCTTCCAGTACGTCTCCTGGCCGTAGTGCAGCGAGTGCCAGTGCCAGTACTCGACCATGTGCGCGCCGCTCGCGACGTGCGCCCACGCCTGCAGCCGCAGCTGCCCGTCGAACGGCGGAAACTGGCCCTTCGCGTCCCAGCCGATCGTCTGCGCGTTCGTCTCGGTCACCAGGTAGGGCGCCCGCTTCACCGAGC
>JBGPQQ010000304.1:0-4944 GCA_041489115.1 Vicinamibacteria bacterium
CGCGGCCGAGAAGATGAAGGCGATGGAGGCGGCGGGGATCCGGGTGGTGAAGTCGCCCGCCGACATCGGGGCCGCCATCCGGGACGTCCTGAAGAAGAAGTAGCCCCGCTCTGCGTGGACCGGGCGGGACAAGCCCCGCTCTGCAAAGACCGGGCGGGACAAGCGGAGGAGCCGCCTTGACCGAGCGCACGTTCTCCATCATCAAGCCCGACGCCGTCGCGGCCGGCAACGCCGGGGCCGTGCTGTCCCGAATCGAGAAGGCGGGCTTCCGCGTGGTGGCCCTCCGCATGCGCTCGCTGAGCCGTGCCGAGGCCGAGGGCTTCTACCACGTCCACCGCGAGAGCCCGTTCTTCGCCGGCCTGTGCGGGTTCATGTCGTCCGGCCCGTGCATCACCATGGTGCTCGAGCGCGAGAACGCGATCGCGGGCCTGCGCGAGATCATGGGCGCGACCGACCCCGCGAAGGCGGCGGCGGGCACGATCCGGAAGGACTTCGCCGCTTCGATCGAGCGGAACGCGATCCACGGCTCGGACGCGCCCGGGACCGCGGCCTTCGAGATCTCGTACTTCTTCCCGGGCGTCGAGCTTGTCTGAGCCGGCCCCGAGGCCGGTCCCAGCTCGGCGAGTTGCCGGGGTCGGGCTCCTCCTGCTGTGGCGCCTGGGCGCCTGGCGGAGGTGGTGGTGAACGGGGGCACCCGCCCGGCGAGGCGGCCCGTCGTTTGCCCGGGGGGTGGGATCGTGGAATCCTAGCGGGCACCGTTCCTTTCAGCGCGGCCAGCGGCGAAGGAGGCGTGGATGTCCGTGAAGTCCGACCGGTGGATTCGGAAGATGGCGCTCGAGCACCGGATGATCGAGCCCTTCCACGAGAAACAGGTGCGCGAAGGCGTCATCTCCTACGGGCTCTCTTCGTACGGTTACGACGCGCGGATCGCCGACGAGTTCAAGATCTTCACCAACATCAACCACACGATCGTGGACCCGAAGGACTTCGACCCGCGCTCGTTCGTCGATTTCAAGGGCGAGCAGTGCATCATCCCGCCTAACTCCTTCGCCCTCGCGCGCACGGTGGAGCGCTTCCACATCCCGAGGAACGTGATCGTCGTGTGCGTCGGCAAGTGCCTCGGGGGGAGTACCGAGGTGGTCGATGCCGACACGGGGCGTCTGGCGCCGATCACCTCCTTCCTCGGTCGGGAGGGACGGGCAGCGTCGCTCCGCCGCCAGCGCGTCGCGGGGGAGCACGTCTCGAGCGGGACCGTGCAGGGCGTGATGCCCGTCTACGAGGTGCGCACCCGCACCGGCCGGTCCCTCCGTGCGACTCCGAACCACCCGCTGCTCACGTTCGGAGGGTGGCGTGAGCTGCAGCATCTTCCCCTCGGCTCCCGGGTCGCGGTTCCTCGTCGGGTTCCGGTCTTCGGCCGGCGTGAGATGCCGTGGCACGAGATCGACCTTCTCGGACTCCTGATCTCAGACGGGTGTTGCCGCACTCCAGGGGCGTCTCCCACTTACACCAGTGGTGATGCCGTGCTCCGGGACGCGTTCGCGGAGGCCGTCACGGCTTTCGGATGCGTTCCCCGCACGTCCACCTCCATGTGCCTCCGCGCGACGAACCGCGGTCGCCGCGGCGGCATCATGGAGCAGAACCGCGTCTACCGCTGGCTGGAGTCGCTCGGACTCAACGTGAACTCGCCCGACAAGTTCGTGCCGCCGATAGTCTTCGAGCTCCGGCCCGCCCTCCTGGCGCGGTTCCTGCGCGCGCTCTTCTCGGGGGACGGAGGGATTTCGGTAGGAGAGGACTCGATCAACCTCGAGTTCTGCAGCACCTCGGCTCGCCTCGCGCGGGAGGTCCGGCATCTGCTGCTGCGGTTCGGCGTCGTGGCCATGAGCCGGAAGCGGGAGACCTGGTCGGGCCGCGGGGCGAGCGTCCTGACGATCACGAGCAAAGAGCACGTCAAGCGCTTCGGGGCCGAGATCGGCTTCGTGCCGGGAAGCCAGAAGCAGAAGCGGCTCGAGGAGGCTCTGGCCCTCATCGACGCCCGACCCCAGCGGAAGTCCAACTACGACACGCTCCCCTCCGAGGCCTGGCACCTCATGGACGCCCTCTGTCGAGCGCGGGGCACGACGCTCCGGAACATGGGGCTCGCCTGGCCCAATTACGACCAGAGTGTCTCCCGTCCGTTCGCTCAGGACGTCGCGCGGCGACTCGGCGACGAGATGCTGGGCGACATCGCGGAAGGCGACGTCCTGTGGGACGCGATCGTGGAGAAGCGCTTCGTCGGCTTCGAACCCGTCTACGACATCATCGTCCCGGAGACGTCGAACTTCGTGGCGAACGACGTGGTCGTCCACAACTCGACCTACGCGCGGTGCGGGATCATCGTGAACGTGACGCCGCTCGAGCCGGAGTGGGAGGGGATCGTGACCCTCGAGGTCTCGAACACGACGCCCCTCCCGGCGCGGATCTACGCGGGGGAGGGCATCGCGCAGTTCCTCTTCTTCGAGGGCGACGAGCCCTGCGAGACCTCCTACGCCGACAAGAAGGGGAAGTACCAGGCGCAGCAGGGGCTCACCCTCCCCCGGCTGTAGCCGAGGGGACGGGCGGAGCGGGGTCGCGGGTGCCGAAACGGCGGGAGCAGGGTCCGATGGTGCACGAAACGATCACTCTGGAAGGCCACCTCATCGACTCCGACATCATGCGCCGCGTCTTCGACCGCGTGGTCGAGGAGGGCGGGGCGTTCGAGGTCCAGGAGTTCCGGGTCGGACGCACGAACGACCAGCCCTCCTTCGCGCGGATCGAGATCCGCGCCGGGGACCCGCACGCGCTCGACCGGATCCTCGAGGCGGTGCGGTACCTGGGGGCGACCACCGAGGTCGGCGACTGCGCCTTCGCCCCCGCGGAGAGGGACGGGATCCTGCCCGACGATTTCTACTCCACGACGAACTTCGACACCTTCGTCCGCATCGACGGCCGCTGGGTCGAGGCCCGCGACCAGAAGATGGACTCCATCCTGGTGCTGCGGGGCGGCGCGCCCCACTGCGTGAAGCAGGCGCAGGTGCAGCAGGGCGAGCCGGTGGCGTTGCGCGGGGCCGGCATCCGCGTCCGGCCCCTCGAGCGGAGCCGCGACTACGCGGTCTTCGGCTTCATGTCGAACGACGTGTCCGCCGAGATCAACAAGGGCATCGTGATCCGGGCCGCGGCGCGGGAGATGAAGCGCGTGCGGGCGGCTGGGGAGCGGATCGTCGTCGTGCCGGGGCCCGCCGTCGTCCACTCGGGCGGGGAGGCCGCGCTCGCCGCCCTCGTGCGCGAGGGGTGGGTGGACGCGATCCTCACGGGCAACGCCTTCGCCGTCCACGACCTCGAGAAGGCGATCGTGGGGACGAGCCTCGGCGTCTGCCAGATGAGCGGCCGGGCCGTGGAGGGTGGCAGCCGCAACCACCTCTTCGCCATCAACGCGGTGAACCGCCTCGGTGGGGTCCGCCCGGCGGTGGAGGGAGGCCTCGTGAAGTCGGGCGTGATGTACGAGGCCGTGCGGAAGGGCGTGCCGTTCGTGCTCGCCGGCTCCATCCGGGACGACGGCCCGCTCCGGGACGTCATCACCGACACCGTCCAGGCCCAGAAGGCCTACCTCGAGGCGCTGAAGGGAGCCGGCTGCTGCCTGCTGCTCGCCTCGGCCCTGCACTCGATCGCCATCGGCAACCTGCTGCCGGCCCGGGTGCGGACGATCTGCGTCGACATGGTCGAATCGGTGCCGGTGAAGCTCGGCAACCGGGGCTCGATGCAGGCGATCGGCCTCGTGACGGACGTCGGTTTCTTCCTGGAGAAGCTGCGGTCCGAGCTCTAGGGCCCGGGGGGCTCAGGCGGCGGGCGTCTCCGCGAGGCCCTGCAGGAACGCGCGGGTGCGCTCTTCGACCCTGTCCCAGCCGTACTCTCGCTCCACGTACGCGCGGCCGGCCCGCCCCATGGCCTCGCGCAGGCCCGGCCGCTCGAGGAGCAGGCGCAGCGCCGGAGCGAACTCGGCGTACCGGCGGTAGGGCAACCCCCCGTTGCTGCGGAGACACTGGCCCTCGAGCACGCGGCAGTCGCCGTTGACGAGAACGGCCTTGCCGAGGGACCAGGCCTCCAGCACGGCGATGGAGAGGCTCTCGTAGAAGCTCGGTAGCACCAGCACGTCACACCCGCCGATGAGGGCGAACTTCTCCGCGTCCGTGACCTCGCCCAGGTGGCGGATGCCGGGATGCGCGGGGACGTCGATCACGGCCCGGCCCGCGAGGACGAGGGGCGGAAGCTCCGGCCACGTGTCCGCGAGCCAGCGGTAGTAGTCGAAGAGCGTGTCGACGCCCTTGCTCCGGTCGATGCGCCCCACGTAGAGCAGGTACCGCGGCGGCAGGGAGAAGCGCCGGCGGGCGTCCGTGGCCCCCCACCCCGGTGCCACGTCGACCCCGCTGCCCACGACGGCGGACGGCAGCGACTCGTTGCCGCTCACCTCCTGCACGAGCGCGCGCTCCTCGGGCGTGAGGTAGAGGAGGCCCCGCGGCCGGCGGAAGAGGTCGCGGAAGACGGGCAGGCGGATGGCCGGGTCGTCCTCCGCGGTGGGGACGAGGACGGCGCGCCGGGCCACCGGCGGCAGGCCGTGGAACGCGGTGTAGTAGCGGTAGGAGTAGAAGACGAAGAGGTCCACGTGGTCGAGGCGCTGGAGCCCGGCCACGAGGGCGGGGGCGAAGGGGCCGTTCTCCTCGATCCAGCGGAGCTCGTCCTCCCGCGTGAAGCGGTCGCGGAAGACGACATCGGACCAGAATGCGAAGTCGCGCGGCGAGCGAGGCCGCGCCACCGGGTAACGGGTGACCTTCAGCCCGTCGACGGACTGGACGCCGGCCGGGTAGTGGTTGCCCCAGGTCGCGTAGTCGAGGGCGCAGGTGGTGGCGATCTCCACCTCGTGGCCGTGGGCGA
>JBGPQQ010000305.1:0-4941 GCA_041489115.1 Vicinamibacteria bacterium
CGCCGCACAGCTTACCGCGAAAGCGGCGGCGGGACGGGCCTGAACCCCGACGGTCAGGCCTTCGCCGCGGCCGCGGGTGACGGGGTCAGGCTCACGGCGCCACGCCCGCATCGACGGGACCGACCCCGGGGGACGCGGCGGGAACGCCGAGCCCCGCGGCGACAGCCTGGCCGAGGAGCGTTTGCAGGCGCTCACGGCTCCGCGAGGGCATCGCGCGAGCGCCGCGCGCGACCAGCTCGAGCGCGTGGGGACTCTCGAACGGGAAGACGACCCGGCGGGAGCGCGCCCGGTCGTACTCCGCGACTCGCGCTCGCTCCGGGGGACGCAGATTGTCCAGGAGCTCGCGCTGCAACGCCCGGAGCTCTGCCGCCTCCGCCGGCGTGAGCGCGTGGAGGCCACGGTCCGCCGCCTCGCTGGCGAGCTGGAACACCTCGGGCGGCTCGAGAACACCGCCGTCGCTGGCGGAGAGGACGAGGCGGATCGTCCCGGGCGCGAGATGCGGAAGCCGCTTGGTGGCCTCGCGCAGCGCTTGCTGCTGCTCCTCGGTCCGCTGGCTCGACCGCGCCTGCCGGTCGATCTCGGTGAAGATCGTCCGCCCGAGCTCGGCCGCTCGCGGAAACCAGGTTTCCCAGTAGAGGGCGGCGAGCACGCCGCCCGTGACGAGGCCTCCCACCAACACGATGCGCTTCGTCCAGAGCCAGAGGGTGGGGAAGGGGCTTTCGGCCCCCTCGCCCTCGTAGACGTCCTCCGCCTCGCGCGCCTCGTGAGCATCGGCGAAACGCAGGACGGGCAGCTCGCTGATGGGGACGGGAGCCGCGAGCGGCTCCCGCGCTGCCGGGGCCTGGGGTCTCTTCGGCGCGGGCGGCGGGACGAGGGGCGCCGGCCGACCCCTGCCCACGAGGCGACCGACCCACCCGGTCAGGCCGGCGACCCACCCGAAGACCCGGTCGGAAAGCCCCTGGCGCTCCGTCGCCCCGAGCCGTCCCTCGTCGTCGAGCGGCTTCAGCGGGATGACCGGGAGCTCGTCGACGCCCGGCCGCGGCCCGGTGTGCGGGCCACTCGGGCTGCCGGGGTCCTCCGCCAGCACGCGGACCTGCGGCGGCGCCGCCACGGCCGGGGGTGGCTTCCATCGCGCGCTCTGCGGCACGGGGCCGGCACGCCCCGGCGCGGGCTCGTCCGCGGACGTCGACGGCAAGCTGCGCACCAGCGGCGTCAGGGGATCCAGGCACCGGCTGAGGAGGGTCCCGAACGTGGAGATCACCTGGAGGAGCGGCCCGTCCAGACGGTCGTGTCGAGGCGCTTCGTCCTCCGCTTCTTCACCGTCGTCGTCGTCCATCCGAGCTCGCGGGACCGCGTACGGGGCGGGTGGTTCGTCGTCGAGCGGCTTCAGCCGGATGATCGGGGCCTCGTCGGCAGCCTCCCGCGGGTCGCGCCACGGTGGGGCCGGGGGCCCCGAAGCCGCCGGCTCCTCCGCGAGGGCCTGCACCATCGGGGGCGCGCCGATGGACAGCTCGACCGGGGGGCTCGGCGGCGGGACCTCCGGAGGGGATGGCGCCGGTGCCCGTCGTGGCTCGGGGGGGACGAGCGCCCGCGCCAGGCGAGCCGCGGACTCTTCCTCCGCCAGAAACTCCCGGAGCGGACGCCACTCCTGGGTCCCGGCGACCTGCACCGCGGCCTTGCCGTCCGCCAGCCAGGTGTGGAGCCCGTCTTGGTCGACCGTCAGGATGGTGCCGTCGCCGAGCCGGAGCCTGTAACGCTGGAGCATGCTACCCCCCTGGGACCACGCTCAGTGTTGTCACGCCTGGTTGCGCTGGGGCTCACGTTACGCCCGCCCCGGGTGAGGGTCAAACTCCCCCTTCCCGCTACCCGCCCGCCGTACTTCGAGCGCTACCCGGGGCGCAAGGCGTCCCCTGGAGGCCGCCCGGCAGCGGGTGTTCGGGTCGCGGTCGGGGCGGGTGCTAGAATCCGCGCCAACGAGGTGAGCTCCATGGCGGAGAGCGGTGTGCGCATCGGCGTCCTGCGCGGCAGGGAGAACTCCTTCCCCGACGCGTTCATCGCGAAGGTCAACTCGATGGGCAAGGGGGTGACCGCGGAGTTCGTGCACCTCGGCGGCACCAAGCTCAACGACCCGGTGCCCTACCGGGTGATCCTCGACCGGATGAGCCACGAGGTGCCGTACTACTCGGTCTACCTGAAGATGGCGGCCCTGCAGGGGACCTACTGCATCAACAACACCTTCTGGCGCACCGCCGACGACAAGTTCTTCGGCTACGCGGCGGCGGAGAAGCTGGGGATCGCGGAGCCGAAGACGGTCGTCCTCCCCAACCGCTCCTACCTGGACGACGTCACCGCGGAGAGCCTGCGCAACCTCTGGCCCACCGACTTCTCGATGTACCTCGACCACGTGGGGTGCCCGTGCATCATGAAGCCGGCCTTCGGCGGGGGATGGAAGAACGTCCACAAGATCCACTCCCTCGACGAGCTGCTGCACCGCTACGACGAGTCGGGGACGCTCACCCTGATGCTGCAGGAGTTCATCTCCTGGGACACGTACGTCCGCGTCCCCACCATCGGGCGGCGCTGGGCGCGCGCCATCCGCTACGACCCCGCCCCCGGCGGAATGGGCGGCTACAACCAGGACTACGACATCCTGCCCCGCGCGCTGCGGGACGCGGCCGAGGGCCTCTCGCTGAAGTTCAACGTGGCCCTCGGCTACGACATGAACGCGGTCGAGTTCGCGGTGAAGGAAGGGAAGTTCTACGGGATCGACCTCACGAACTACACGCCCGACCTCGACTACCGCAGCCTGAAGGACGCCCACTTCCCCTGGGCGGTCGAGAAGATGGCGACCTTCGCGGTCGAGAAAGCCCTCTCGAAGGAGCCGACCCCCGGGGCCCCGGACTGGAAGACCCTGCTGCTCAGGTAGGACGTCGAACGCCAGCCCGGCCGACGCAGATCGGCAATCCAGGGAGGCATGGGGGGATGGAGTCCCCCCATCTCAGAGGAAGCGAGGCGAAGCCGTAGGCCTCGATGGTCGGATGTCCCCGAGATGCTGGACTACGAAGCCGAATGCGTCCGTCGATTCCTCAGGGTCTCGCGGGCGTCGCGAACTCGTCGCGGGGAAAGAGATCGCGGTTGAGGCCGACGCGGGCCGTGGGGTTCCGCCGCGCGGGCTGGGCCTCGCGCAGGCGGGTGCGGATGCCCTCGATCGTTTCCCTGTCGAATCGGCGCGCCACCTCCGGCCGCAGAAGCCGCGCTTCCCAGGCGGCGGGGTCGATCGGCAGCGGGTCGTTGCTCCCCACCACGATGTTGCCGAAGTCGAGCGCGTGGGGCAGCGCCTCGGCGAAGGTGAGACCGACGCGGCGGCTCGGCTTCTGGGTGCAGACGAGCCCGCCCGGCTTGAGGCGGCTCGCGCAGAGGCGGAAGAACTCCAGCGAGTAGAGGTTGCCGCTGCCCGCGCTCGTGCGAAACATCGCGTCCACCTGCACGATGTCGTAGCGCCGCTCGTCGCGGGCGAGGGCCTGGCGGCCGTCCGCCGCCTCCATCGTCACCCGGGGGTCGGAGAGGAGCTCGACGAGACCCGGGAAGGGCGCGACCGCCGAGACCGCACGCAGGAGGCGGGGCTGCGAGGCCGCGATCTCGTAGACCCGCAGCGACCGCGTCTCCTTTCGGCACGAGACCGCCCACGCCGTCTCCCCCGACCCGAGCCCGATGACCGCGATGTCTTCCGGCGTGGGGTGGATGAGGGCGGGCACCGCCCCGAGCAGGGTGTGGATGCCCTCGTAGGGCAGCCAGCTGTGGGGCAGGCCGTTGACGGTCACGCGCCAGCGCCACTCCACCCCCGGCACGACCACGCTCAGGGCGCTCGCGTCCTCCCCGATGAAGGAGGGCGGCTCGTCCGCGGTCACGCCGTGGAGGCGCTTCCACAGGCGGTCGTTCGACGGGAGCGCGGCGAGGACGAGCAGGGCCACGGCGGCGCGGGCGACGAGCCCGCGCGAGAGGCCGGTGGCGCGGGCGCGGACGGCAAGGAAGAGGACCGCGCCGGCGGCGACGAGCAGCCGCAGGGTGCCGGCGGTGCCGATGCGCTCGAGGAGCACGAGGCCGGTGACGAGGCTCCCCGCCGTGCAGCCGGCGATGTTCGCGGCCTGGAGGATCCCGACCTTGCTGCCGCTCGTGGCGGGGTCGTCCTGCACGGCCCGCTGCAGCGCCCCGAACGAGAGGCCCATCAGGACGGTGGGCGCGCCGTAGAGGGCGAGGGGCAGGAGCCCGTAAAGCCGCACGAGGGCGCCGGCGTTCCAGTCCGCGCCGAGCTGGAAGAAGGGGTCCTGCCGCCAGTAGTCGAAGAACCAGCGGTAGACGGGCGTGCCCGGGGGCAGCCCGGCGAGGAGCGCCACGGCGCCGCCGGCGGTGGCCAGGAGCAGCAGCTGGTAGTCGAGGAAGGCCGGGAGCGGGCGGGCGAGGTGCTCGGCCCGGCGGCCGCCCACGAGGCTGCCAACGCCGAGGCCGAGGAGGTAGATGCAGAGGACCGTCCCGAAGGTGAAGGCCGTGCTCTTCACCCCGACCTCCATCAGCCGGAACCAGACGACCTCGAGCGACAGGGCGAGGAAGCCGGAGAGGGCGTAGAGCAGCGTCCACAGCCCGAATGGACCCGCGCGGGCGGCCTCGATGGGGACGGGCTCGACGGGGTGGGTCCCGGTTGGGTCGGGCCGGCGCCCGGCGCGGCGGCCCACCGCGAGGGCCACGGAGGCGGCGACGAGGTTGGCGCCGGCGCCGACGAGTGCCGCCCCCTCCATCCCGAGGAAGCGGATAAGCACCCAGGGCGCGAGAAGCGCGCCCGCCGCCGCCCCCAGCACGTTGACGCCGTAGAGCGCGCCGATGACGCGGGAGGCCGAGGTGGTCTCCCGGACCGTGGCGCGCACGAGGAAGGGCAGCGACATGCCC
>JBGPQQ010000306.1:0-4924 GCA_041489115.1 Vicinamibacteria bacterium
CGAGTCGTCGCTCGGGGTGGCGGAACAGGTGAGCGACGTCCTCACCCGCCGCCGCTACCAGGACTTCGCGGCGGAGGCCGACGTCCTCGTGCGCCCGGACCTCGGCGAGCACGCGGCGACCGACTACTCCGGCTTCGACGAGCTCATCGCAAAGGGCTACGAGGCCACGAAGGCGAGCCTGCCTGCCATTCGCGGGAAGCTGGCGGCGGCCGGCGTTGTGGACCTCGCGCGGCGTCCCGCGGAGCCGGCGGGGCCCGCGCTCGAGGGCTCGAGGATCGCCGCCGTGCGGGTCGAGGGCAACGAGCGGGTGAGCGAGCGGCTCGCACGCCGGGCGTTCAACATCCCGGTGGGCCCCGGGTACCTGATGGCGCGAGGCCTGCGCGCGTTCGACAAGATCGACGCCTCGGAGCTCTTCGACCGCGCGTGGCTGAAGTTCGCGCCCGCGGGCGCGAACGTGGACGTGGTGCTCCAGGTGAAGGAGGCCCCGCCCAACCGGGCCGAGCTCGGCCTCGGGTACACGGAGTGGGAGAGGGCGCGGGGCTCGATCCGCCTGCGCAACCAGAACACGCTGGGCTTCGGCGAGCAGGTCGAGCTGTTCCTGGCGGCGAGCGACGCGGAGTCGGTAATAGAGGCCTCGCTGCGGGGAGACCGCCTGTTCGTGACCGGGCTGGGCTACAGCGTGACCGCCTGCACCAACCGGGACCAGCCGCGCTTCTTCACGGAGGAGGGCGACGAGATCAACCGGGCGCGCTTCGACCGGGACGGTGTCGACCTGGCCCTGCGTTCCTCGCTCCAGCGTTGGGGGCTCGTCGAGGCGGGGGCCCGGTTCGGCCGCGTGACGACGCCCTCCCGGGCCGGCCTCGACATGCCCGAGGTGACCGACCAGGTCGGGGCGCTCTTCGGCCGCGTAGTGCTCGACACCCTCGACGACCTGGGCTGGCCGGAGCACGGCCGACGGCTCGTCCTCTCCGGGGAGTGGAGCCTCGGCGGGCTCGGCGCGGAAAGGGAGTACTGGCGGGCACAGGCCGAGGCCCGGACCGGCCGGCAGCTCGGCCAGCGCCTTGTGGCCCAGGTCGACGGTCTCGCCGCCTTCTCCGGCCGGGACCTGCCCGTCTACGAGTGGTACCGCGTAGGCGGGGTCGAGCTGGTGCCGGGTTACCATCACGAGGAGCTGAAGGGCGCCCAGGCCCTGGCCGCCGCCATGAGCCTCCGCTACCGGCTGGCCGGTCAGCTGCGGCTGCTCGTACGCGGCGGGGCCGGCAATGTCTTCGCCCGCACCGGCGACGTCACCCTCCACGGCCTCCGCTGGGGCGTGGGGGTGGGCGTCTACCACCCCAGCCCCATCGGCCCCGTCTCGTTCGAGATCGCCGTGCGGGACGGCGGCGGCACGCTCACGACGCTCTCGGTCGGCTGGAACTGAGGCCCGAAGGGCCGAGAAGGCAGAGCCGCCGGACCTCGCCGACGCGGCTACAATCAAGAGGTGGCACGTCCGGGGAAGGACACCGGCAGCGAGGTCGCCGAGAAGCCGAAGACCGTCACGAAGCGGCCGCAGCTCTTCCATGTCGTCCTGATCAACGACGACTACACGACCATGGAGTTCGTCGTGTACGTCCTCGAGACCGTCTTCGACAAGGGGCCGGCCGAGAGCTACCGGATCATGATGGAGGTCCACACGGGCGGGCGGGGGATCTGCGGCGCGTACACGTACGAGGTGGCGGAGACCAAGGTCGAGACCGTGCACGAGATGGCTCGCACGGAGGGGTTCCCCCTCCGCGCGGGAATCGAGGAGGCTTGAAGGTGTTCAACGCGTCCCTGGAGCGCGTGCTCAAAGTGGCGGGCCGTGAGGCCATGGTCCGTCGCCACGCGGACCTCACGGTGGAACACCTGCTCTTCGCCGCCGCCCACGACCCGGAGGGCGAGGAAATCCTGGAGGCGGCCGGGGCCGACGTGCCGCGCCTGCGCAAGGAGCTCGCCGAGTTCCTCGAGCAGACGATGCAGAAGCTGCCGCCCGGCTCGCGCCGGCCGCCGCAGCCGACCCTCGCCTTCCGCCGTGTCCTGCAGACCGCCGTCGTCCACGTCCAGAGCGCGGGGAAAGACGAGACGGGGGTCGGGGACATGCTGGCCGCGCTGATACGCGAGGCGCGCTCCCACGCGGTGGAGCTGCTCGGGGCGCACGGGGTGACTCGGTTAGACCTTCTCAACTTCATCTCGCACGGCGTGCGCAAGGTCCCGCCGCGGGAGCGGCCGGCGGAGGGCGAGGGCGAAGGTGCGCCGGGGGGCGAGGGCGACGAAGAGGGCGGTCCCACGCGGGATCCCCTCGCCGCGTTCGCCTCCAACCTCACCGAGCGGGCGCGCGACGGGAAGCTCGACCCGGTGATCGGGCGCGTGAAGGAGATGCGTCGGGCCCTCGAGGTGCTGTGCCGGCGGCGCAAGAACAACCCCGTCTTCGTCGGGGAGCCCGGGGTCGGCAAGACCGCGATCGTCGAGGGGCTGGCCCAGAAGCTGCTCGGGGAGGGGAGCCCGGAGGCCCTGAAGGGCGCCGAGATCTTCGCCCTCGACACCGGCGCCCTCCTCGCGGGCACGCGCTACCGCGGCGACTTCGAGGAGCGGTTCAAGGCGGTCATCCAGGCGCTCAAGAAGCGGCCCCTGCCCATTCTCTTCATCGACGAGATGCACACGATGGTGGGCGCGGGGGCGACCACCGGCGGGACGATGGACCTCGCCAACCTCATCAAGCCGATCCTCACCGAGGGCGAGATCCGGCTGATGGGCTCGACGACGTTCGAGGAGTTCAAGCACATCGAGAAGGACCGAGCGCTCGCGCGTCGCGTGCAGAGGATCGACGTGGACGAGCCGAACGAGGGCGACACCGTCCGGATCCTGCAGGGCCTGCGCCCGCGCTACGAGGAGCACCACAAGGTCACCTACACGGACGGCGCCCTCGAGGTGTCGGCGCGCCTCGCCCGGCGTCACCTGCGCGACCTGCGGCTGCCCGACAGCGCGATCGACGTGATCGACGAGGCAGGGGCGGCGCTGCGGCTCAGCCCGCCCGAGGACGGCCACCGGGTGGTGGACGCGCCGGAGGTCGAGCGGGTCGTCTCGCGCATGGCCCGGATCCCGGAGACGCAGGCCACGACCTCCGACCGCGAGCGGCTGCGCACCCTCGGCGAGGCGCTGAAGCGGGTCGTGTTCGGGCAGGACGAGGCCGTGGACCAGGTGGCCTCGGCCATCAAGCGCGCGCGGGCCGGGCTCGGCCCGCCGGAGCGGCCCGCCGGCACCTTCCTCTTCACCGGCCCCACCGGGGTGGGGAAGACGGAGCTCGCGAAGCAGCTCGCGAAGCACCTCGGCAACGAGTTCCAGCGCTACGACATGAGCGAGTACGGCGAGAAGCACTCGGTCTCGCGCCTCATCGGCGCGCCGCCGGGCTACGTCGGCTTCGAGCAGGGCGGCCTGCTGGTGGACGCCGTGCGGCAGCACCCGTACTCGGTCGTTCTCCTCGACGAGGTCGAGAAGGCGCACCCCGACCTGATGAGCATCCTCCTGCAGGTCATGGACCACGCGACGCTCACCGACAACACGGGGAGGAAGGCGGACTTCCGGCAGGTCATCCTGATCATGACCTCGAACGCCGGCTCGCGCGAGATGAGCCAGGCCACGATCGGCTTTGCGGGCGACCGGGAGCAGGACGCGAGATCGCGGGGCAAGCAGGCGATCGAGCGGTTCTTCAACCCGGAGTTCCGCAACCGCCTCGACGGGATCGTCACCTTCAAGGCGCTGAGCCCGGAGGTGATGGAGACGATCGTGGACAAGTTCGTGCTGGAGCTCGAGGCGCAGCTGCGCGAGCGGAAGGTCGCGATCGACCTCAGGCCCGAGGCCCGGGCCCACCTCGCCAAGAAGGGGTTCGACGCGGTGTACGGCGCGCGCCCGCTCAACCGGCTCGTCCAGACCGACGTCCGCAACCCGCTGACCGACGAGATCCTCTTCGGCCGCCTCGAGCACGGCGGCACGGTCCACGTCGGCTTCGACGGCGAGAAGCTGACGTTCGAGTACGACTCGGCGCCGCCGCCGGAGCCTCCGCCGACCCCGCCGATCGCAAGAACACCGACCGAAGCCGCGTAGGCCGGGTCGGCCTGCTAGACTGGGCGGCTGTGAACCAGGATCTCGGGCCGCGGTACGACGCGCTTCGGCGTGAGCTGGAGCGGCGGATCCTCGTCCTCGACGGGGCGATGGGGACGCTGCTGCAGGCCCGCGGGCTTTCCGAGGCGGACTACCGCGGCGAGCGCCTCCGGGACTGGAACCGGGAGGTCAAGGGGAATCACGAGCTCCTCAACCTGAGCCGGCCCGACGTCGTGGAGGCCGCCCACCGCGAGTACCTCGCCGCCGGGGCCGACATCGTCGAGACGAACACCTTCAACGGCAACCGGTTCTCCCAGTCCGACTACGGCACCGAGGCGCTCGTCTACGACATCAACGTCGCGGCCGCGGGCGCCGCCCGGAAGGCCGTGGACGCTGTCATGGCCGCCGAGCCGGGCCGCGTCGTCTGGGTGGCCGGCGCGCTCGGGCCGACCAACAAGACGGCCTCGCTCTCGCGGGACGTGAACGACCCCGGGGCGCGCTCGGTGACGTTCGCCGAGCTCGAGGGCGCCTACCACGAGCAGGCACTCGGCCTCCTCGACGGCGGGGCGGACATCCTGCTCGTCGAGACGGCCTTCGACACCCTGAACGCGAAGGCAGCCCTCGCCGCGATCGAGCGCGCCTTCGAGGTGCGCGGCACGCGCCGGCCGGTCATGGCGTCGGTGACGATCACGGACCTCTCCGGCCGCAACCTCTCCGGCCAGACGGTCGAGGCCTTCTGGATCTCGGTCTCGCACGCGCCGCTCCTTTCCGTGGGGGTGAACTGCGCCCTCGGCCCGAAGGAGATGCG
>JBGPQQ010000307.1:0-4922 GCA_041489115.1 Vicinamibacteria bacterium
ACCTGCTGCTCGGCAAGATCCTCTTCGCCAACGGCAAGTACGCCGACGCCGAGACGGCCCTCAAGAAGGCCCTCGAGATCGAGTCCGACCTCCCCGAAGGCGCCCCGGACAACATCGTCCGCGTCGTCACCAAGAATGCCCGCACCCTGAAGTTCAAGAGCCAGGGCTTCGAGGAGGACTGAAGCGGGCATAGAATCGGACTGGATGCGTTACTGGCCGAACCCGGCGCACAAGGGGGCAACATCGGAGGGGGGGCCGCCCAGGTGGGGCCCGCACAAGGCGAAGTGTCCCCCGATGTCGGTGGAGGAACGCGAGAGGCTGATGGCGGAATCGATCGCAGAAGACGAGGCGGTGGCCGGGTCCACCCGGTACGCCCTCCGCATAGGTCCGTCCGGACTCGAGTGGTTCGCAGGGTGTCTGACTCGCTTGGTCGAAGGGGAGCCCGAGTTCCACGGATACCCCTGCGTTCACGTGCCGATCAGGGTGCTCCGCCGTTTTCGGGACCTCGGCAAGATCACGCCGGCTCAGTACGAGAAGCTCCGCAAGGTGCTGCCGTGACCCGGATCATCGGGAACCGCAACGCCCTGGCCTTCGAGCTGCGGCCACTCACGCCCACCTGGGAGCGCCGGTACGCCGCCGAGCAGGCTGCGTGGGCGGCGCTTTCGATTTGGGTGTCCGGCGTGAACCTGTGCGAGCACAGCGAAGAGGGGACCGATCAGATCCAGGCCGGCGTAAACGTGCCCCTTGGCTCTTTCGCGGACTGGTTCGTGCGGTCGTGGGCGTACCTCCGGTTCGAGGAGCGGCCGCGGATGTTCGCCGCATCTGAGCGGCCCCACGAGAACCTGGACCAGTGGGGCGGCGCGCCGCCTCCGCCAGGCTTTGACGAAGACCAGTGGCTCGAGTCGCGGGAAGCCTGGTGGGGACGCCATTTCGCCCTGGCGGGCGCGGAGGGCGCTCTCCTCCCCAACCTGGCCGTCGCCAGAAGCCACGACTCGCTGGTCTGCGAATGGTCGCCGACGCGGGTTTCCCTTCCGGGGGCGCCGCGGTGGCTTCGCGAAGGGGGAGTGCGCGTCGTGCCCTGGGCAGCCGCCGAGGAAGCCGTAGCGGGTTTCGTGGCCTTCGTCGCTGAGTGGCTTCGCGGAGAGGGTCTCGCGGAGGCCTACGCCTGGGCCCGGCGGACGGACCCCGTCCGTGAGATCGAAGTCGACCGCGAACTCACGTTGGAGGTCTTCACCTGCCACACGGCGGCCGAGTTGAGTGGCCTGTTCGGCGGCCGAGTGGGCACCGCCCTCCGACAGTCGCTGGGCCTGGGCGAGCGCGACCAGGACCCTTCTGCGAGCCCGGTGACTCAGGCGCTGAGAGACCTGCCACCCAGCCTGCCCACGGCGGTGGCGGGGCCCCTCGAATGGCTGCGCGACCACACTTCAGGCGCGGGGGATGACCGGCTCTGGGCTCTCCGGGCGATCGCGGCCGACGCGGGGAGGGAAGCAGGCTCGCCGGTGGACGCTGGTTGCGCCTCTGCCAACGTCGTTCGACGATACCTGGGCCTGAACGGGGAACCACTGCTCGACGTGGAGCGGGTCTGTCAGGGGCTCGGCGTTCACTGTGAGCAGTTCGGCGGGGCCGCAGAGGCGGGCCACATGCTCGCCGGGGCGCGCGAAGGCCTTGGGGCGGCAGCCGTCATTCTGAACAGCGATCGGATGGACGCGGACTGGGCGCGGCGCTTCGAGTGGGCCAGAGCGCTCGGGCACATCCTGCTCGACTCGTTCCGTGGGGGAGCCGTGGGGGCGGCATCGAGTCCCTACTGCCTCGGGGATCGCCGCCGGCGCTCGGGAGCCTTTGCTGCGGAGCTCTTGCTTCCCCACGATGCGATTGCACGAGTCACCGGTGGCGTGCTCGATGCGGGGGCCCGGCCAGACCTGTTCGCAGAGATCATGCGGCGATTCGGCACCGGCGCCAGGACGACCGCTAACCACCTGTTCAACCATCGGTTCCTGTCGAGCCCCGCCGTTCGCGACGATCTCATCGACCGGTTCGCGGCACCTCAGAGCTGAGCGTCACCGGTGGTGTGCGGACAGCGGAGCGCCTTGGCGTCCGTGCCGGCGAACTTGACGATGGCGTCCCGCTGGCGCTACGGCTCGATCTCCCAGGGACGTTCCCAGGAGTAGAGTGGACGCTGGCGAGCGAGGAGTGGAAGCACAATCCGCTGCAGCTCCATCACCAGCCGCACTTTCTCGGGCAAGGCCAGACTCGCGTGCCTCCGGTGGAGCGCCGCCTTCCCCTTCCAGAGCTCATGCAGGAGGCGCTCCGAAGGCAGTTCCTCGAGGCGCGGATCAGAATGAAAGGCCATGTCGTCTCAGGATCTCATCGACGAGGTCACGGTTCAAACCGGGCAGCTCGAGGAGCATCGCGGCCCTCTCGCGTCGCCGCGTCGTCCTGGCCGCGGGCGCGAGGTAGAGGGCAATCAGATGCTCAGGCCGCACCACCCGGACGACGACTCCCTGGTATTCGACGTCGGCCGCCGAAGCGATGGCCTCCCGTGCGAGGAGGCTGGGCGATGGGACGAACTGGGTGGGTAGCCCCTCTATCGCCATGGCACCCGCGAGGGCGTACTCCTCGATCACACGCTCGGCTTTCATCGTGTTGAGCATGCGCAGGGTGTCAGCAAAGGCCATGACGAGACCATTCTACGTGGACTGATCCGGGGGGCGGCGGAAGTCGGAGGAGGGGGTGCAAACGGTCCAAAGCGAGTGGATTGCTCCGAGTCGGTCGAAAGTGGCGCCGGCCTTTTCGGCGAGCGGCGGGTGGACACCGGCCAGCGAGGTTCGGAGCCGGAACGGCTCGAGGAGGCGCTCCGTACCTACCGCCAGAGCGCGGCCGGGTCCGGCCGCGACAGGAGGAGAAATGCCCGCTGCCAAGTCGATCAGCGCCGCTTTCATTCTGTTGACGGCGATCGCCGCCAGTGCCGGGGCACAGCAGCCGCCGGCGCCCGCGCCGGAACCCAAGCCCGCCCCCGACATCCGCGTGATCACCACCGAGCCCATCCACGCGCTGACGCTCTGGATGAAGGGCTCCTACGCGCAGCACCAGTCGGCGTTCGAGCGCCTGGGCGCGTTCCTCTCGGGCCGAGGCGTGGCGCCCGCGGGCGCTCCGTTCGCGCGCTACTTCAGCGACCCCTCGGTGGGAGAGGCCAACCTCGTCTGGGAAGTGGGCTTCCCGGTTCCCGCCGGGGTCACGGCCGAGGCCCCTTTCGAGATCAAGGATCTGCCCGGCACGCTTGCGGCGGTGAAGGTTCACCGGGGCCCCTACGAGGAGCTGGCCACGGCCTGGCCGGGCCTGGTGCAGTGGGTCCTCTCCAACGGCTATCAGCCCTCGGGTCCTCCCGTCCAGGTCTTCCAGGGGGATCCCTTCGCTCCCCAGGTCGAGATGCGCCTGCCCGTGCAGAAGTGAGAAGGCCGGCGCGTCCGGGGCCCGGCCGCGCGGATGGTAGAGTATCGCCCCGGGCATGCGAGTCCTCGAGTACAGCGACCTCGACACCAGCCGGGTCCGCCCGCAGTACGAGAAGGTCAAGCGCCAGATCGAGGCCGACGACCTGCGCTCGGCCGAGCTGAAGAAGCTGGCCCACGCCGGCCTCTACCGCGCCAAGCTCGACTACGCCAACCGGCTGATCCTGAAGCTGATGCGGCATCAGGGCGAGCGGGTGGCGCTCGCGCTCGAGGTGGTGGAGAACCACGCCTACGACCGCTCGCGCTTCCTCCGGGGCGCCGCCGTGGACGAGGACAAG
The DNA here is from genome assembly GCA_041489115.1 of Vicinamibacteria bacterium. Classification (GTDB taxonomy): domain Bacteria; phylum Acidobacteriota; class Vicinamibacteria; order Fen-336; family Fen-336; genus DATBSL01. The sequence goes on from JBGPQQ010000307.1 coordinate 3,785, forward strand.
ATCCCGGCGCTACAGAGCGACGACCTCGCGGCACAGGAGCTGCCGGAGCTCGTCTACGTCAACCCCGCCTCCACCCGCTTCCACCTGCTCGACAAGGTGCTCAGCCTGGACGACGCGCAGGAGGCGGTCTATCGGCTGCCGCCACCGCTGATCCTGATCGGCTCGGCGGGCAGTGGCAAGACGGCCCTGGCCCTCGAGAAGCTGAAGCTCGTGCCCGGCGACGTGCTGTACCTGACGCTCTCCTCCTACCTGGCACAGCACGCCCGCAACCTCTACTTCGCGAACGGCTACGCCGCGGACCACCAGAACGCCGACTTCCTGAGCCTGCGCGAGCTGATCGAGACGGTCCACGTGCCCGCGGGCCGCGAGGTCGGCTACGCCGCCTTCCGCGGCTTCGTCGCGCGCCACCGGCAAGCCTTCCGCGGCATCGCCGACGCCCACAAGCTGTTCGAGGAGTTCCGCGGCGTGCTGACCGGCCCCGCCGTCGACGTCCCCTGGCTCACCCGGGAGGACTACCTCGGTCTGGGGGTGCGGCGCTCGCTGTTCCTCGACGAGGAGAGGGGCCAGGTCTACGACCTCTTCGAGAGGTACCTCGCCTGGCTGCGGGCGGAGTCGCTCTACGACAGCAACGTCGTGGCCCAGGAGCTCGCCCCGCGCGTGCCGCAACGCTACGACTTCGCGGTGATCGACGAGGCCCAGGACCTCACCAACATCCAGCTGGCGCTCGCGCTGCGCACGCTGCGCCGGGCCGGAGCGTTCCTGCTGTGCGGGGACTCGAACCAGGTGGTCCACCCCAACTTCTTCTCGTGGGCCAACGTGAAGACGCTCTTCTTCGAGCACCAGGAGCTCGCGCCGGGCCGGCACTTCGAGGTCCTGCGCGCGAACTACCGCAACGCGGTCGAGGTGACCGGGCTCGCGAACCGCCTGCTCAGGCTGAAGCTCGCCCGCTTCGGCTCGGTCGACCGCGAGAGCCACTACCTGGTGGAGGCGATCCCGGGGAACCGGGGGAGCGTCGAGCTGCTGTCGGACCGCGACCGTTCGGTCGAGGAGCTGGACGCCCGGACGAACCGCTCGGTGCGCTTCGCGGTCATCGTGCTGCGCGAGGACGACAAGCCGGAGGCCGCGCGCCGCTTCCGCA
>JBGPQQ010000308.1:0-4921 GCA_041489115.1 Vicinamibacteria bacterium
GCCGGTAGTGGTGCTTTCGCTACGGTACGACCGCATCGACTGGTTCTGGTTCACACTGTTGCACGAGCTTCATCACGTGCGTAGCCGGGATGGCTTGCGTGAACGCACGCCTCTCGATGTCGATCTCGTCGGTGACCGCGCCGTGAGCCTTGAAGAAAAGCCGGAGTTTGAGAAGGCTGCCGACCGTGCCGCCACGGATCTCGCCATTCCGCGGCGGGAGATCGACAGCTTCATCTCCCGCGTTCGCCCGCTCTTCTCAACGGCGAAGATCGAGGAGTTCGCGCGGCGAGTCGGCGTCCATCCGGGAATCGTCGTCGGCCAACTTCAGCATCGGCGAGAGATTCCCTTTTCTCATCAGCGACATGCTCTCGTGGCGGTGCGGCAGGAGATCCTCAACGCAGCAGTGGCTGACGGCTGGGGCCGATTCCCCGTGGGTAGTCCAAGGAAGAGATGGCGACCGGCAACGGCGGCGGCCCGCTGACGGCCGCAGGATCCATGCGGAAAACGAAGAAGACCGCGCCGCCGCCTCCGTCGCGGCCGAGGCCTGAGACCTTTCAGCGACAGGTCGAGATCCTCAAGGAGATAGCCGGATTCTGTCCGACCAGATGTCCGCCCTCTTGTCCGCCTGAGCTGAGCACCCTTCCGTAGCCGCACTTGCCTGGGCGGCCGAGGTTGATCGGCGGCTCGCCACCTTCCCGCAGGACAAGAAGCGCGCCCTTGCCTGGAGCACCGTGAGGGCGCAGATCGCGCGCGGGGGCCGTGCCCGCCGACATTAGGGCCGCTTCCTTCCGCCGAAGGGTCTGATTCCCGTCCCGTCGACCCCGCTGCTCGGGGACGGGCACGTGGACGTGGACGGCCGGCCGGAAGGCCGCGATATACTGCCGTCCGTATGCTCCGTCTCGGCGTGAACATCGACCACGTGGCCACCCTCCGCCAGGCGCGGCGGGCCAAGGAGCCGGACCCGGTGCACGCGGCGGTGCTCGCCGAGCTGGGGGGGGCCGACGGGATCACCGTGCACCTGCGGGGGGACCGGCGGCACATCCAGGACCGCGACGTCCAGGTGCTGCGGCAGACCGTCCGCACCCGCCTCAACATCGAGATGGCGAGCACCCAGGAGATGACCCACCTCGCCCTCACCGTGAAGCCCGACCAGGTGACCCTCGTCCCCGAGCGGCGCGAGGAGCTGACCACCGAGGGCGGCCTCGACGTGGTCCTCAACAGCGTGCAGATCCGGCCCACGGTGAAGACGCTCCAGGAGGGCGGGATCGAGGTGAGCCTGTTCGTGGACCCCGAGCTCGAGCAGGTGAAGGAGGCCCACAAGCTCGACGCCCGGGCGATCGAGATCAACACCGCGGCCTGGTCGGACGCCGCCGACGCCCGCGCCCGCGAGGCGGCGCTCCGCAAGGTCACCGACGCCGCGCGGCTCGGCCGCAAGCTGGGGCTGCAGGTCCACGCCGGGCACGGGCTCGACTACCGGAACGTGGGCGAGATCGCCGCGCTCACCGAGATCACCGAGCTCAACATCGGCCACGCCATCGTGGCCCGCGCGCTGCTCGTGGGGATGGAGCGCGCGGTCGGGGAGATGGCCGAGGCGATGCGGGCGGCCCGGAGCGTGCGGGTTTGACCCGCTCCGCGAAAGCCCCTATGCTGAGCGAACTTCCATGATCGAGGCGTTCGGGCGGACCGACGTGGGTCGACGCCGGAAGATCAACGAGGACAGCCATCTCGTGTCTCCGGGGACGAGCCTCTACGCCGTGTGCGACGGCATGGGCGGCCACAACGCCGGCGAAGTGGCCTCGCGCATGGCGATCGAGACGATCTCCGAGTTCATCGAGAGGAGCGCCGTCGAGAAGGAGATCACCTGGCCCTGGGGCTTCGACGCCAAACTCTCCTTCGACGCCAACCGCCTCAAGACCGCGATCCGCCTCGCCAACGCCCGCGTCTTCCAGGCGGCGGACAACCGCGAGGAGCTCACCGGGATGGGCACGACGGTCGTGACCGCCCTCGTCTCCGGAGAAGTGATGACCATCGGCTCCGCCGGGGACAGCCGGTGCTACCTCGTGCGGGGAGGGGAGCTCGAGCAGCTGACCCGGGACGACTCCTGGGTCTCCGCCGCGCTTGGCGAGGGCATCCTCAACTCGGACGACGTCGAGCACCACCCGCTGCGCAACGTGATCACCAAGGCGGTGGGCGCCCGCGCCGCGATCGACCTCGACGTGATCGAGCACGACCTGCAGCCGGGCGACCTCGTGATGCTCTGCTCGGACGGGCTCCACGGCATGGTCAACGACCAGGAGATCGGGAGGATCCTCCTGTCCCCGCCGGACTCGCTCGAGGAGGCGTCGGCGCGCCTCGTCGAGGCCGCCAACGAGGCGGGAGGGCGCGACAACGTCACCGTCGTGCTGCTCCGGCGCACCGCGTAGCCCGAGCCTCCCATCGCCGTTGACACCCGCGCCGGCGCGGACCTACGATCCGCCCGGGCCGGCGCCCGGAGAGCGATTCCATGAGCCTGGTCGAGCGGCAGAAGCGCGTGAGCCTGCACCTGCCGGTGGAGGTGCGGGGCGAGGACGCGAGCGGCGTCCGCTTCACGGAGTACACCCGCTCCGTCAACGTGAGCGGGGGCGGCATCTGCTTCGAGAGCCACCGGCAGATCGCGGTCGGCGCCCGGATCCACCTCTCGATCGAGCTGCCGGTGTCGCTTCGTCGTCACTTCGGGAACACGGACATCTACCGCGCCCGCGCCGTCGTCTGCCGGGTCGAGCGCTTCGAGGGCGAGGAGGTGGCGCGGATCGGGGCCCGGTTCCTCGGCGAGGGAGCGCCCGAAGAGGTGGTATGATCTCCCGCTCCGCACCCCATGGGTGACCCGCGGCTCTCCGGTCAGATCGCCGTGGTCACCGGCGGGGGGCGGGGCCTGGGGCGCGCTCTCGTCCGCGCCCTGGCCGGGGAGGGGGCCGACGTGGCCTTCTCGTACCGGGAGAGCCGCCGCGGCGCCCTCGAGGAGGCCGAGGCGGTCCGGCGCCTGGGGCGTCGGGCGTTCACGGGGCCGGCGGATGCGCGGGTTCCGGGTGAAATCGCGGCCTTCGTGGACGAGGCGGCGGCCGCGCTGGGCGGCTGTGACTTCCTGGTCAACAACGTGGGCGTCTTCCGGCGGATCCCCCTCGACGAGATGAGCGAGGAGGCCCTCGACGAGGCTTTCGACGTGAACGTCAAGGCCGCGGTGATGGCGTCCCGCGCGGCGGCGCCCCACATGCGGCGCCGGGGCGGGGGGGCGATCGTGAACGTGGCGAGCCTCGGGGGGAGCCGTCCTTGGCCCTCCCACCTCGCCTACTGCGCGTCGAAGGCGGCGCTGGTCATGGCCACGCGGTGCCTGGCCCTCGCCCTCGCCCCGCAGGTCCGGGTGAACGCGGTCGCGCCGGGAGTCCTCGACCCCCCGGGGGCGGACGAGGCGGTGCGGCGGCGGATCCCCGCCGGGAGGTTCGGGACCCACGGCGAGGCGGTGGAGGCCGTCCTCTTCCTGCTGGCCGGGGGCGGCTACACGACGGGCGAGGTGCTCGGGGTGGACGGGGGGCGCGGGCTCGCCTGAGACAGTTCTCTTTTTCGGGATTCCAAACCCATATCGGACGACGACGAGGAAGGAGCAGTACCGAGGTGAACATGACGGTGACTCGTGAGGACGACAAGCCCTGGAAGACTGATCTCGCCCGCAAGGCCGCGCAGCGCCGCGAGCACGTCGGCCAGGAGCTGGAGGACGTGATCAAGAAGGCCGCCTCGTTCGAGGAGGCGCTCCGCCAGGCGGTGGAGCTGATGAAGAAGCGCTTCGCGCGGTACTCCTCCGTGACGGCCTACGTGGCCGACGGCGAGGGTCTCGCCGTGCACACCGCGCTCGAGCGGCCCCAGGGACCCGACCGGGTGGGGTCGGTCGGCGGGCCGCTGGCCGACGCGGCGCAGGGACAGAACCCGACCGTCTTCTCGGACCTGTCGGCGACCCCGGGCTGGGCCGCGGTCGGCCTCGTCAGCGGCAGCGCGATGGTGGCGCCGGTCCGGACCGAGGCCGGCCTGTGGGCCATCCTCGAGGTGTGGAGCGACTTCCGCGACGCCTTCGCCCCGCCGGACGTGAAGCTGCTCGGCAAGGTCGCGCACGCGCTCGCGAAGAAGACGCCGGCGGCCTGAGCGCGGTGTCCCTCCGCGGCGTCATCCCGCCGCTCGTCACGCCCTTCCGCGCGGACGGCGCGCTCGACCTCGCCGCCTTCGAGGCGAACGTCGAGTCGCTCGCCGCCCACGACGTCGCCGGCTTCCTCGTGCTCGGCTCGAACGGGGAAGCGGCGAGCCTCGACGAGGAGGAGAAGCGGGCGCTCGTCGCCGCGGCGCGGCGGCGGGCCCCCGGCCGTTTCCTCCTCGTCGGAACCGGGATGGAGAGCACCCGCGGCACGATCGCGCTCACCCGCAAGGCGGCCGACCTCGGGGCCGACGCCGTCCTCGTGCTCACCCCGCACTACTACAAGGGCCGGATGACGGCCGAGGCGCTGCGCCTCCACTTCGAGGCGGTGGCCGGCGCCTCGCCCATCCCCGTGTACCTCTACTCGGTCCCGGCCTTCACCGGCCTCCCCTGGCCGCCCGGCCTCGCCCCCGCGCTCGCCGCCCACCCCCGGATCGCCGGCATCAAGGAGTCGAGCGGCGACATCGGCCTGATGGGGTGGCTGGTCGGGTCGGTGCCCGCGACGTTCCAGGTGGCCTGCGGCAACGCCCCCGTCTTCTACCCGGCTCTCTGCGTGGGAGCCGCGGGCGGGGTCCTGGCCGTCGCGAACTGCGCGCCGCGCCCGGCGATCGCCCTCTACCGGGCTTTCTTCGCGGGCGATCACACCCGCGCCCGCCGGATCCAGGAGGCGCTGACGCCGCTCGCGGCCGCGGTCACGACCACCCA
>JBGPQQ010000309.1:0-4917 GCA_041489115.1 Vicinamibacteria bacterium
GAGCCCGTGCAGGCCGAAGAAGACGACGAACTCCCACCGAGGGAAGCTCCACGGCAGCTCGGGGGTCAGCATCGCGAGGAGCGTGCCGGAGCCCGCCCAGAAGTAGACCACCTCGGCCGCGGCCCGCCGGGGGGCGACGAGCGTGATCACCGCGAGCACCAGCGCCGCGTCGCACAGCTCGAGGGGGAGGACGGCGGTCCAGCCGAGCCAGCCCTCGCTCGCCCCGGCCGCGAGCTCGAACGCCACGAGGAAGACGATCCCCGCGGCGAGCGTCCACCGCACGGCCGGCGCGACACGGGGCCGGGCACGGACGAGGAGGACGAGCAGGAGCGCGAGGAGCGCGAGGGACGCGAGCGCGCCCAGGTGCGCGACGCCGAAGGGGACGAAGGGTGGAAGGTCGCTCAGAACCGGAATCGTACGCCGAAGGACGGCAGGAGCGGGATCGCGGCCGCCCGCTCCTCGATCAGCCGCGGGCGATCGGAGGCCGGGTCGTACTCGAGCCTCGCGTCGATCTGGCCGGCGTTCCTGCGGTTCGTCGCGTTGATGACGTCGAGGTAGAGGAGCCAGCGCCCTGCCTCGCCGCGCGGCTTCCAGGAGAGACGCAGGTCGAGACGGAGGAAGGCGGGCAGCCGTGACGCGTTCAGGTTGGCGACACCGCCCTTGTCGGTCTCGTACACGTAGCGGCCCTCCGCGTCCAGCGCCGGGACCAGCCGCCCGTCGGGCGTCTCGTCGGCCGCGACGCGGAGCCCGACGACACCCGTGCGCGGGAAGCCGGAGAACGCGCGCAGGGTCGCGCCGAGCTCCCACTTCGGCCCGAGGCGCCACAAGCCCACGACGCTCGCCGCGTGCCGCCGGTCGTAGTCGAAGGGTACCGTCCGCCCGTACTCCTCGCGCCTCGCGACCCCGTAGGTGTAGGACGCCCAGCCCGTGATCGCTGCGCCCGGGGCCGGCCGCTTCCGGAGAAGGACGTCGACACCCCAGGACCGGCCGCGCGCCGCGTTGACGGGGATGCTGGTGACGCTCGGGCCGGTCGGGAGGCTCGAGGCGAGGTCCGCGGGAAAGTCGTACCGCGCGATGCGTGCGAGCCGCTCCGCCTCGGTCTCGGGGCGCCCGACGACGAGGTCGTCGAAGCCCTTCCAGTAGCCCTCGACCCTGGCGCTCACCCCTCGGCCGAGCTCCCGCTCCAGGCCGAGGACCGCGTGCACCGCCTTCTCGTCGCGCAGCGAGCGGCCGAGGTCGCCGGACAGGTCCACGAAGTAGTCGGACTGGATGAGCTTCTCGTAGCCGGGGCTCTGGGTGAAGAGGCCGCCGCCCGCGCGCAGCCGGGTCGCGCCGTCGATCCGGAAGGTCACGGTGAAGCGGGGCGACACCGTCGTCTGTCGGTTGACGCCGCTCCCGTCGAGGCGCAGCCCCGCTTCGAGCGACAGCCTCGCGCCTACCTGCCAGTGGTCCTGCAGCCACGCCCCGGCCCGCGTGCCGCCCACCGAGGAGTCCAGATCGTTCGGGAGGCCGGCGCCCCCCTGGACGCTCGAGCCGTTGGCGGCCGACGGGTTGCGGTCGCCGGCGATACGCCAGGCCATCTCGGTCCGGAGGCGGTGCACCTCGAAGCCCGTCTCCACGAGGTGGGCGCCGGCCGAGACCACCAGCTCCTGGCGCAGCGCGAGGTCGCGCACCCCGAGCTCGCGCACGAAGTCCACGTCGGCGAGGCGGAAGCCCACGTCGTCGCTCGGCGCGTTCGACCGCCGGGCCTGGGCGCGGAACTGCGCGTTGGCGTCGATCTGGTCGCGGTTCTGGGAGAAGGAGGCGATCGTCTGCGAGGAGGCTCGCCGGCCGAGGAGGGTCGTGAGCTTGAGGGCCGCGAGATCGTTCTTCGCCGCCGTGACGAAGGTCCCCTGCTCCCCGGCCCGGTCCCCCTCGAACGAGGCGTCGGTCGCCTCCCGGCTCAGGAGGCCGGAGAAGGTCAGGCGGGTGCCCGGCCGCAGGTGCCAGTCCGCGCGGCCCTGCAGGTCGCCGAAGGCCGGGAGCTGCGCGTCGACGATGCGGTTGGCGACCAGGTCGTAATAGGTGCGGCGCGCGGTCACGATCCACGAGCCACTCGACTGCCCCGGCAGACGCCCCTCGAAGACCGCGTTCGCGTCGGTGAGGCTGAGGGCGGTCGAGCCGTGGAACCACCCCGCTTCGGTGCCGGGGCGGTTCTCGACCACGAGCAGCGAGGACAGGCGGTCGCCGTACTTCGCCGAGAACGCCCCCGCGAAGAGCTCGAAGCCGCGCACCATTTCGGGGTTGAAGGCGCTCGTCAGGCCGAAGAGGCGATACGGGTTGTGGATCTCGACCCCGTCCATGACCGTCAGGTTCTCGTCGGGGCCGCCGCCGCGCACGGAGATGCGGCTGTCGAACTCCGTGGTGGCCGCAATGCCGGGCAGCGTCTGCAGCGTGCGGTAGACGTTGTCGGCGGCGCCGGCCACCGCCATGACCGAGGCCGGGCGAACCGGCAGCTCGGCCGGGGCCTCCACCCCGGTCGGGCCTTCGGCCACGACCTCGACCTTCTCTTCGAAGCGCCTCTTGCCCGCGGGCTCCGGGTCCGGCTCGGGCGGCGACTGAGGGGGCGGCTCCTCCGCGGGCGCCGCGACGGGGCCGGGGGCGCCGCCCGCCGGAGCCGCCTCCCCCGGCGTCGGCCGCTCGGCGGCGGACGGGGGCGCGGGCGCGGCGAAAGAGAGGGCGAGCGCCAGGAGGAAGGTCGGAAGCAGAGCGGCCGGCAGCATATCAGAATCCTATTCGAACACTATTCGAATCTGGAACCGTCCGCAAGCGTCCTCACATCCCCTCTGGCCACGGCAAGGGAGGGTCCTGCTGCTACCGGCCGGCTTCGGCGGGCTCGGCGCGCTCCCACGTGGCCTCGCGGACGCGCCAGGTCCCGCCCTCGTCGGCCACGTCCAGGTCGAAGCGGTACACGGCCGACGGCGGCAGCAGCCCTTCCAGGCCGAACGTCTTCCGCGCCTGCCCCGAGAACTCCACGACACAGCGCACGCGCGCGGCCGCGCCGTCTCTCTCCGCTTCCACGCCGTAGACCTCGAGGGCCACCGATTCGTACGCCGCGAAGTAGCGTCGGAGCTGCGCGATCGCCTCGGGGCGGCCGAGCGCGGGGGCGCCCCGGAAGTCGGGGGAGAGCCGCTCGCCGAAGCGGTGGGCATCGCGGGCCTCCGCCGCGGCTTCCAGCTCGGCGAGCAGGGCGTCGACCGGGTCCGCCGGGGTGCGCGAGCAGGCCGGCAGGGGAAGGGCGGCGAGAAGCAGGGCGACGGGCGCACGCATGCCTGATTATGAGCGCCCGCGGCCTTCGGTCAGACTGGAGTGTCACGGAGGACGAACGACGCATGGAGATACTCACCGAGCCGAAGCACGGCGGCGGCGGCCGCGGGCTGGCGATCGCGCTGCTCGCCACGCTCTTCTTCGTGGCGATCGCCGTCGCCCTGTGGCTCTTCTCGCGGCGACCCGCGGAAGCCCCGAAGGCGCCGCCCGTCGCGCCGCGCGCCCGCACGTCTCCGTCGCCGAAGGCGACGCCCGCCCTCCCGGCCGCCCCCGAAGCCCGCGCCACCCCGCGCCCGCGGGCCGAGCCCCGCCCCGAGGCCGCGGCCCCGACTCTGCGCCTGCCGCGGGCGGCTCCTCGCGACGACGGCGGGGCTGCGCTACGAGGCCGACAAGGCCGGCGACTCGTTCGAGGCCTCGTTCCCGTCGCTGGAGCCGCTCCAGCTGGACTACCTGAGCCGCAACCTGCGCGTGAAGCAGCGCGGGGGGAAGACCTGGAACTTCACCACCGAGAGCGCGGACCCGCTGCTCACGTTTCAGAAGGCCGTCGAGGCCGCGAGGAAGCGGCTGTGAGCGGGCCGAGCCCCAGTTACCATTGGGCATGAACGATCGGTTCTTGAGGGCTTGTCGACGTGAGGCCGTGGAACGGACGCCCGTGTGGTTCATGCGACAGGCGGGGCGGTACATGACCGAGTACCGCGCGCTGCGGGAGAAGCACACCCTCCTCGAGCTTTGCCGAACCCCGGAGCTCGCGGTCGAGGTGACGCTGCAGCCGATCCGGGCCTTCGGCTTCGACGCCGCGATCCTCTTCTCGGACCTGCTCATCCCCCTCGCGCCGATGGGCATCCCCTTCGACTTCAAGGCCGGCGAGGGGCCCGTCATCGAGGCCCCGGTGCGCTCGGCCGGGGACGTCGCCGCCCTGCGCCGCTTCGACCCCCGGGAGGAGCTCGGCATGGTGCTCGAGGCCATCCGCCTCCTGCGCCGCGAGCTGCACGTGCCCCTCATCGGCTTCGCCGGCGCGCCGTTCACGCTCGCCTCCTACGCGATCGAGGGCGGCCACTCGAACAACTTCGCCCGGACGAAGGGCCTCATGTACGGCGAGCCGGAGACGTGGCACCGCCTCGCCGGGCTCCTCGCCGGGATCGTGGCCGACTATCTCCGCGCCCAGGTCGAGGCGGGGGCGCAGGCGGTGCAGCTCTTCGACTCGTGGATCGGGGCTCTCGACGAGGCCGACTACCGCGAGTTCGTCCTCCCCCACGTCCTCCGGGTATTCGACGCGATCGCCGACCTGGACGTGCCGAAGATCCACTTCGGCACCGGCACCGGCCACCTGCTCGCGGCGCAGCGCGAGGCGGGGGGCACGGTGATCGGTGTCGACTGGAGGACGCCGCTCGACGACGGCTGGCGGCTCGCCGGAGAGGGGGTCGCCGTCCAGGGCAACCTCGACCCCGCGCTGCTCTTCGCCCCGCGCCACCGGCTTCTCGCGCGGGTGGACGACGTGCTGCGGCGCGCCGGGGGGCGGGCCGGCCACGTCTTCAACCTCGGCCACGGCATCCTGCCCGGCACGCCGGTCGAGGCGGTGAGGGCGGTCGTCGACCACGTGCACGAGGCGAC
>JBGPQQ010000310.1:0-4916 GCA_041489115.1 Vicinamibacteria bacterium
AGGCGGTCCGGCGGGAGACCCCTCGGCTGACACGAGGGGCCCGGATCAAATGCATCACTTGCACTCAGGGGGGCAGATCGCCCAACCGCGGATCTAGAATGGGCAGAGAGGCCCCGCTCTGACGGGGCGAGAGGGCCCCGATGACACGCCGCCTGCCCTCCTGGTTGCTCGTCGCGCTGCTCGGTACGCCCCTGCTCGGGCTCACGGCGTGGGTGGTCCGGGGAGCCCTGCTGTCCCCCCGCCCGAGCCGGGCGGGGGGACCCGGACCGCCGGCGAACGGCCACGCTCCGCAGCCACGGCCGGGCGGGCCGGCGGGCGTCTGGCCGGGTCTGCCCGAGCACCGCGCCGACCTCCCTGCCGACCGCCTCGAGGAGCGCGTGGACGGCGCGGCCGACGCGCTCCGTGCCGACGGCTGCCGGCGCCTCGTCGCCTGGCGCTTCGAGCGGCCTCCGGCCGACGCCGAGGCGCTCTTCTTCGGCACCGTGGAGGGCGCGCGCGCCGTCCTCGAGCGCGAGGCGGGCGCCGAGCGCACGCCCGGCCCCGGCGACGAGGCGCAGGTCACGCCGCAGGCCGTGTACTTCCGGCGCGGCGCCGTGCTCGTGCGCGTCTTCCTCGACCCCGGCGCCCCGCCCGCGCCCGGTGCGCTCGCCGCCCGCGCCCGGGACATCGACCGCGCCCTGCAGGAAGTGGCCCCGTCGTGAGCGGACCGGCGGCCGATCGGCGACTGGTGCTGAAGCGGCTCGGCCAGGCCGGCGCCGTCCTCGGGGCGTCCGGGGCGCTCGGCGCGCTCGGCCTCTTCGGCCCCGGGCGGTTCCGGGGCCGGGCCTCGGCCCGAACCCTCCGCGACCTTCGCGTCGCCGACGAGCCCGGGCGACCACCGCTCGTCGTGGCGCGGGGAAGCGACCCCGCCCGGATGACGCGCGCGGCGGTCGCGGCGCTCGGCGGGATGGAGCGGTTCGTTAAGCGGGGTGAGACGGTCCTCGTCAAGCCGAACATGGCCTGGGACCGCACGCCGGAGCAGGGCGCGGACACGCACCCGGAGGTCGTGGCCGAGGTCGTACGCCTGTGTCGGGCGGCGGGGGCGCGACGCGTGATCGTGGCCGAGAACCCCATCCACGACGCCGGGAGGGTGGCCGAGCGCTCGGGCATCGGCGCGGCGGTGGCGGCGGCCGGGGCCGAGCTCGTCCTCCCCGGCGCCTCGGGCTTCGAGTGGACGGCGCTCGGAGGCTCGGTCCTCGCGAGCTGGGACGTGCTGTCCGTCCTCTTCCAGGCGGATCGGCTGGTCAACGTGCCCGTGGTGAAGCACCACTCGCTCTCCCGCCTCACCTGCGGGCTCAAGAACCACATGGGGCTCCTCGGCGGCAGCCGGGGGCGGCTGCACCAGGAGATCCACCCCGCGCTCGTGGACCTGGCGGCGGCCTTCCGCCCGACGCTGACGGTCGTGGACGCCACGCGCGTGATGATGCGCAACGGGCCGACCGGCGGCCGGCTCGAGGACGTGGCGGCGGTGAACGCCGTGGCCGCGGGCACCGATCCCGTCGCCTGCGACGCCTGGGCGGCGCGCCAGCTCGGCCTCGACCCGCGTGACGTCGGCCACGTCGTCCTGGCCGAGGGCCGCGGCCTGGGGAGCCTCGCCGCCGGAGCGGGCGCGGTCGCGGAGGTCGCGGCGAATGGCTGACCCCCGCGGAAGTGCCGGCGGGCTCTCGGGGGCGAGGCCGCTGCCCGTCGTCCCGGAGGCCGCGGGCGCGCGTTCGAGGGAGCCCGTCTACCTGCCTCGTGTATTCCGCCGCGTGTACCAGGGCTTCTTCCTTCTCTTCTTCTTCGCCTCGCTCGCGCTCATGACCGACGAGGGGATCCGCCGCTTCCCCGTGCGCTTCCCGCTCGAGCTCGACCCGCTGTCGGCGCTGTCCGTCCTTGCCTCGTCGTGGCTGTTGCCGGCCGGGCTCGCGATCGCGCTCGTGATCGTCGCCCTCACCGTCCTCTTCGGCCGGGCTTTCTGCGGCTGGATCTGCCCGCTCGGCACGCTGCACCACGTCGCCTCCTGGCTCACGCGGCGGCTCCGGCGCGGCCCGCACCACCACGTCAACCGCTGGCGCCCCCACTTCCGCCTGAAGTACCTGCTGCTCGTCGCCCTGCTCGTCGCTGCGCTCACCGGGACGCTCTCCATCGGCCTCCTCGACCCGGTCTCGCTCGCCACCCGCTCGTTCGCGTCGGCTCTCCTGCCCGCGCTCTCGGCGGTGACCGCGGCCGAAGGCCAGCGGCCGCGCACCTTCGGCGGCGCCTGGCTGACCGGCGCCCTCTTCCTCGGTCTTCTCGCCGCGAACCGCTGGATCGCCCGGTGGTGGTGCCGCGCCCTCTGCCCGCTCGGCGCCCTCCTCGGCCTCGGCGCCCGGGCCGCGGTCTTCCGCATCCACGTGGACCCCGATCTCTGCAACGACTGCCACCGCTGCGTGCGGGACTGCCAGGGCGCGGACGAGCCGTTCGCGCAGCACCGCGTCTCCGAGTGCCACGTCTGCCTCAACTGCGTCTCCGTCTGCCCCGAGGACGCGATCACGTTCCGGGCGTTCGCGCCGACCGCGGCGCCGGACGGGGGCGTCTCGCTGCCGCGGCGGCAGATCGTGGGCGCGGCGCTGGCGGGAGCGGCACTGCTCCCGCTCCTGCGGGCCTCCTCGGCCGAGGCGTCGCCCGAGACGATCCGCCCGCCGGGCGCCCTCCCCGAAGACGCGTTCCTCGCCCGCTGCGTCCGCTGCGGCGCCTGCGTGAACGCCTGCCCGACCTCCGCGCTCCAGCCGTCGCTCACGACGGCCGGCCTCCAGGGGCTCTACACGCCGGTCCTCGTCGCACGCCGCGGCTGGTGCGAGCCGAGCTGCACGCGCTGCGGGCAGGTCTGCCCCACCGGCGCGATCACGCCGCTCACGCCGGAGACGAAGGGCTGGACGCGCGGCGGGGGGAGCGGTGGCGGGACGCGGGTGAAGATCGGCACCGCGTTCTTCGACTGGGGCCGCTGCCTGCCCTGGGCGATGGCGACGCCGTGCATCGTGTGCGAGGAGGTCTGCCCCACGAGCCCGAAGGCCATCTGGCTGGAGCCCGTCGAGGCCGTGCGCCCGGACCGCACCGTCGTGCGCGTGCAGCGCCCGCGGCTCGACCCCGACCGCTGCATCGGGTGCGGCCTGTGCGAGGCGAAGTGCCCCGTCGCGTCCCCGGCGGCGATCCGCATCACGCGCGCCGGCGAGTCCCGCGACACCAAAGGCGGATTCACTCTCGGGAGGCCGTCATGAAGATGCGGCTCATGCGTTCATGGGGGCTCGCGACGGCGCTGGTGGCGGCCTTCGCCGCGGCCCCCGTCACCTTCGGCCCCGAGCCCTCTCACGCCGCGCGCACGCGGCCGTCGGCCCTCGCCGGGTCGTGGTACCCGGAGGGCCGCGCGTCCCTCGTCGCCGGCGCGTACTTCCTCATGCGCCTCGGGGCGGGCGCGCCGACTCGGGGCGATACGCCCGTGGCGCTCGTCGTGCCCCACGCGGGCTGGAGCTACTCTGGCGTGGCCGCCGCCACCGCCTTCCGGCTCCTGAAGCCCGGCGTCTTCGACCGCGTCGTCGTCCTCGCCCCGTCCCACTACGGCTCCTTCCGCGGCTACGCCCTCGACGACGCGAGCGCCTATCGCACGCCGATGGGCGACGTCGCCCTCTGCGACGGCGCTCTCGCGGCCTTGCAGGGCGTCGATGCGGGCGTGCGGGCGGGCGTCGGCGACCGCGAGCACTCGGTCGAGATCGAGCTTCCGTTCCTGCAGGCGACTCTGGGCCGCTTCTGCCTCGTGCCCGTCCTGGTCGGGGACACCGACGAGGTCCTCGAGCGGTCGTTCGCGGAGCGCCTCGCGAAGCTCGACGACGGGCGGACGCTCTTCGTCTTCTCCTCCGACTTCTCGCACTACGGCCCGCGCTTCGACTTTCAGCCGTTCGGGCCATTATCCCCGGCCGTGCGGGAGAAGGTCCGCGCGATGAACGAGCGGGGAGCCGCGCTCCTCGCGAGTGTCGACGCGCGGGGCTTCCGCGGCTACCTGCGCGAGACCGGAAACACGATCTGCGGCCGCAACGGCCTCGCCACGATGCTGGAGCTCCTCCCCCGCGTCGCGCCGAAAGCCCGGGCCGTGCCTCTCGCCCACTACGCCTCGGGCGACCTGCCGGGGCTGAACGACGACAGCTCCGTCTCCTACGTCGCCATGGCCTTCCTGCGCGAGGCGCCCGCGGCCGCGGCCTTCGGCCCGCCGCTCACCGCCCCGCCCCGGCTCGAGGACGCGCTCCCCGACACGCCGTCGCTCTCCTCGGCCGAGGGCACACGCCTCGTCCGGCTCGCCCGCGCCGCGCTCACCACCCACTTCCTCGAGCGCGACGATCTCGGCCGTGAGCTCGCGGCGTGGCCCACCGGTCCCGAGCGGGAGCGGCGGCAGGGCGTCTTCGTGACCCTCAACCGGAAGGACCCGGCCGAGGTCCGCAGCCAGGGCCGGCTCCGCGGCTGCATCGGACAGCCCGAGCCGACCTTCCCGCTCTACTACGGCACCGTGCAGGCCGCGCTCGACGCCGCGCTGCACGACCCGCGCTTCGAGCCGGTCACCGCCGCCGAGCTCGGCCGGCTCGAGATCGAGGTCACGGTCCTCTCGCCGCGGAAGCCCGTCGCCTCGTGGCGCGACATCCGCCTCGGCACGCACGGCATCGTCCTGCAGAAGGGCGGCAAGGCGGCGCTCTTCCTGCCCCAGGTGGCGCCCGAGCAGGGGTGGACGATCGAGCAGACGCTCACCGCGCTCTCCGAGAAGGCCGGGCTCCCCCCCGACGGCTGGAAGGACGGCGCCAGCTTCTCCGTCTTCACCGGCCAGGCGTTCGAGGAGCGCCGGTGAGCGTCGACACCGGACGTCGCCGCACCCT
>JBGPQQ010000311.1:0-4898 GCA_041489115.1 Vicinamibacteria bacterium
CGCTCGGCGACGGGCCGGGACTGGGCCGTCGCCGCTTCCGGCGGGGCGGAAGAGGGCGACAGGGCCCGCTGCAGGCCGATCGAGACGAACAGGCCGAGCACGACCCCGACGGCCAGGCTGGCCAGGAAGAAGAAGCGCGATCGCGTGGTCATGGGGCTCAGTCTCCGGGACGGCGTCCTCGTCCGATCATAGCGCGACGGTGGACTTCCTCGCCCGGCCCATATCAGAATGGCCGTCAGGCATGCGGCAGAAGGGCTTCGACTTCGGCGCCGAGCCGCCCCGTCGCGAAAGGCCAGTCCCCGAGCCCCGCCCGGCCCGCCGGCGCGCGCTCACCGTCTCCGAGCTCACGGAGAGGATCCAGGGCGTCCTCGAGACCGAGTTCGTGGACGTCTGGGTGGAAGGGGAGATCTCGAACCTGAAGCTCGCCACCTCCGGTCACTGGTACTTCACCCTGAAGGACGAGCGGGCGCAGGTCCGGGCCGTCGTGTGGAAAACCGACGCCCGGCTCATTCGCTTCCGGCCCCAGGACGGGATGAAGGTGCTGGCCCGCGGCCAGCTGCGCGTCTACCCGCCGCGCGGCGAGTACCAGATCTCCATCCAGGTCCTCGAGCCGCTCGGCAAGGGCTCGCTCCAGCAGGCCTTCGAGGAGCTGAAGGACAGGCTGGAGAAGGAGGGCCTCTTCGACCCGGCGCGGAAGCGCCCGCTCCCGATGCTCCCGCGCCGCATCGGCGTCGTCACCTCCCCCACCGGGTCGGTCCTCCGCGACATCCTGCGCGTGCTGCGCTCCCGCTACGCCAACCTCGAGGTGCTCGTCTACCCCGCGCTCGTGCAGGGCGAGGGCGCCGCCGCCGAGATCGCTCAGGGGATCCGCGCGCTGAACCGCATCGCGTCCCAGCCAGGACGGGCCCTCGACGTGATCGTTCTCGCCCGCGGCGGCGGCAGCCTCGAGGACCTGTGGGCCTTCAACGAGGAGGCCGTCGCCCGTGCGATCGCCGCCTCCCGCATCCCGGTCATCTCCGCCGTGGGCCACGAGACGGACTTCACGATCGCGGACTTCGTGGCCGACCTGCGCGCGCCCACGCCGTCGGCCGCCGCCGAGCGCGTGGTGCAGGCCAAGGAGGATCTCCAGGCGAGGGTCGTCGCCCTCGAGGAGCGCCGCGACGCGGCCCTGCGCCTCCGGCTCGCGCGGGTCCGGGCCCGAGTCGAGGCCGCCGCCGCGCACCGCGTCTTCGCCGCCGAGCGGGGCCGCCTGCGCGTCCAGGCCCAGCGCATCGACGAGCTGGCACGGCGGGCCGAGACGGGGCTCGTCCGGGGTGTCGAGCGCGGCCGCGCGCACGCCCGGCGCCTGGGGGAGCGGCTCGAGGCCTTCCGCTTCGACCGGCAGCTCGCCGCCCGACGCGAGCGCGTGGCCCGTCACTCCGACCGGCTGACCGCCCTTTTCCGCGCCCACGCCGAGAGGCGCCGGGCCGCGCTCTCGCGCCTCGCCGCCTCGCTCGGCGGCCTTTCGCCGCTCGCGGTCCTCGGCCGCGGCTACGCGCTCGTCTGGGACGAGGCCGGGCGGAAGCTCGTGCGCGACGCGGCCGAGGTCGAGGCCGGCCAGGGCCTCCGCATCCGACTCCACCGGGGCGCGCTCCGCGCCACCGTCCATTCGAGGGAGACCGAGTGAAGAAGACCGACGAGCCGACGTTCGAGCTGGCCCTGCAGCAGCTCGAGCAGATCGTGCAGAAGCTCGAGAAGGGCGAGCTGCCCCTCGAGGAGTCGCTGAAGCTCTACGAGGACGGCATCCGCCTCTCGCGCCTCTGCCACGGCAAACTCGAGGAGGCCGAAGGGCGTATCGAGATGCTCCTGAAGGACGCGCGGGGCGAGCCCGCGCTCGACGCCGAAGGCCGGCCGAGGACGACCCCCCTCGCTCCACCCGAGGACGAGGAGGACCGGTGAGCGTCCACGCCGCGGCGAGCGGGCTCGACGCCTCGGCCGCTCTCGCGGCGATGCGCGAGGAGGTGGACGCGGCGCTCGACCGGGCCCTTCCGCCGGAGTCGGCCTGGCCGGCCACGATCCACCGCGCCGTGCGCTACAGCCTGTTCGCCGGGGGCAAGCGCATCCGTCCGGTGCTCGTCCTCGCCTCGGGCGAGTCGGTGGGCGGCGCGCGCGAGGAGCTGATGCCGCTCGCCGGCGCGGTGGAGATGATCCACACGTACAGCCTGATCCACGACGACCTGCCGGCCATGGACGACGACGACCTGCGGCGCGGCAAGCCCACCTCGCACAAGGTGTTCGGCGAGGCGATCGCGATCCTGGCCGGCGACGCCCTCCTGACCCGCGCCTTCCACATGATGGCCGAGATCCCGGAGGGCTGGGACGACGCGCGGGTCTGCCGGCGCGTCCGTGCCACCGCGGTCCTGGGCGAGGCCTGCGGGACGACCGGACTCATCGGCGGGCAGGTCATGGACCTCGAGTCCGAGGGCCGGTCCATCGACGCCGCGTCGCTCGAGTGCCTGCACCGGGCGAAAACGGGGGCTCTCCTCTCGGCCTGCGTCCGCGGCGGGGCGATCCTCGGCGGCGCGGGGACCGCGGACCTGGACCGCCTCTCGGGCTATGCCTCCGCGATCGGCCTGGCCTTCCAGGTGGTCGACGACGTGCTCGACGCGACGGAGGACGCGGAGCGGCTGGGCAAGACGGCTGGCAAGGACGAAGCGGCGAAGAAGGCCACGTACGTGAGTGTCCACGGGCTCGAGAAGGCCCGCGCCCTCGCGGCGTCGCTGCGCCAGGAGGCTCTCGACGCCATCGCCCCCCTCGGACCGCGGGGCGGGCTCCTCGCCGCGATCGCCCGGCTCGTCGTGGACCGGCACTCGTGAGGCCATGACCCGCCTCGACGTCTGGCTCGCCGGGCACGGCCTCGCCGAGTCGCGCGAGAAGGCGCAGGCGCTGGTGATGGCGGGGCGCGTCACCGTGGACGGGCAGCGCTCGGCGAAGCCGGGCTCGAGGGTCCGCGACGGGGCGGTGGTGGCGATCGAGGCCGGGCCCGCGCACGTCGGGCGCGGGGCGCTGAAGCTGGCCGGGGCCCTCGACGCTCTCGGGGTGAGCCCGGCGGGGCGGGTCGCGGTGGACGTGGGAGCCTCGACGGGCGGCTTCACCGAGACGCTGCTCGAGCGGGGCGCCGCCCGCGTCTACTCGGTGGACGTGGGGCGCGGCCAGCTCCACGAGAGGCTGGGCCGCAACCCGCGGGTCGTCGTCCGCGACCGCGTGAACGCGCGGGCCCTCTCGCCGGAGGTCGTGCCCGAGCCCTGCTCGCTCGCGGTGATGGACGTGTCGTTCATCTCCGTGCGGAAGATCCTGCCCGCGCTCCTCTCCGTGCTCGCCCCCGGGGCGGAGGCGGTCGTTCTCGTCAAGCCCCAGTTCGAGGTGGGTCGCTTCCAGGTGGGCCGCGGCGGCCTCGTGAGGGACGAGGCGCTGCACCTCCAGGCCCTCCGGGACGTGGCCGGCGACGCGCAGCGCCTCGGCTACGCGGTGCGCGGGGCGTGCCCGTCCCCGGTGCCGGGCACGGAGGGCAACCGCGAGTTCTTCCTCCACCTCGCCCCCGGCGGCGAGACGCTCGCGCCGGAGGCGCTCGAGGCCGTTCTCGGAAAGGCGGTGTCCGCATGAGCACGATCGGCATCCTGGCCCGGCCCGACCTCAAGGACGCGGGTCCCACCCTCACGGGGCTCATCGAGTGGCTGGGCCGGCGCGGCGTGCGGGTCTGCCTCGACGAGCCGACCGCCGCCCTCGGGGGCGGGCCGCTCACGAGAGAGTGCCTCGTCGTCTCGGGGCGGGACATGGCCGGGCTCGCCGACGCGCTCGTCGTGCTGGGCGGCGACGGCACCCTCCTCGCGGCGAGCCGTCTCCTCGACAAGCCCATCCCGGTCCTCGGGGTGAACTTCGGCAGCCTCGGCTTCCTCACCGAGATCACTCTGGCCGACCTCTACCCCGCCCTCGAGGGGGTCATCGAGGGGCGCTTCGAGCACGAGGAGCGGCGGCTCCTGCGCGCGATCGTCCACCGGCAGGGCCACCCCGACGTCACGTCCGACGTCCTCAACGACGTGGTCATCACGAAGGCGGGTCCCTCGCGCATCATCGAGGTGGACGTCTCGGTGGACGGGCTCTTCGTCTCGTCCTTCCGGGCCGACGGCATCATCGTCTCCTCGCCCACGGGCTCGACCGCCTACAACCTCGCCGCCGGCGGGCCGATCCTGCACCCCACCCTGCCCGCCGTGGTGGTGACGCCCATCTGCCCGCACATGCTGACGAACCGCCCGCTCGTGGTGGGGGACGAGGCGCGCATCGAGGTGCGCCTCCGCGCGGGCCGGGACGTCGAGGTGTACGCGGCCCTCGACGGGCAGGAGACCTTCGCCTTCGCCGACGGCGATCACGTGGTGGTGACCGGCAGCCCGCGGCGGCTCAAGCTCGTGAAGGCCCCGGGCCGGGACTACTACGAGGTCCTGCGCACCAAGCTCAAGTGGGGCGACGCGGGAGCCCCGCCCCGCAGGGCCTGAAGCCCGCGCGGCCGGCGGCATCAAGGACCAGCGAGCGCATTGGTTGTCTTGGTCGCTTTGGCAACGTAGGAGCTCACGTCGTCTGGCGCGACCGCGGGTCGAAGTGCCGATCGTCTGTCGCAAGAGAGGGTGTACTCTCCGGCTGCACCCGCTATGAACAGCAGTGAGGCGCCCACGGACCTGCGCCCCGACCAGCAACTCGGTCCCTACCAGATCACCAGCCGCATCGGCGCGGGTGGCATGGGAGAGGTGTACCGGGCGCGTGACACGAGGCTCGGGCGCGACGTCGCCGTCAAGGTCCTCCCGTCGTCTCTCGCGCAGGATCCCGGCCGACTGCACCGCTTCGAGCAGGAGGCGCGGGCCGCCGCC
>JBGPQQ010000312.1:0-4887 GCA_041489115.1 Vicinamibacteria bacterium
AATGCGACAGGGCCATAACCATGGCAAGGGCCTCTATGGACGCGTTGGTCGAGGGCGAGACCCTACGTCTCATGGGGAACATAGGATGGAAGAAGGCCGACTACAAGAAGGCTCAGGAGCATTTGAACAGGGCCCACGAGATAGCCGTCCAGCTCAAGGACGACCGCAAGAACCTCGTCAACACGTCGCTCCTCGTCAAGATCGAATAGCCGCCGTGGGTCAGCGATCCGCCGGGATCCTCCTCCAACCCACGTCGCTGCCCGGTCCCCACGGCATCGGCGAGCTGGGGCCGGAGGCGACCGCCTTTCTCGACTTCCTGAAGGAGACCGGGCAAGGGCTGTGGCAGGTGCTGCCCCTCGGCCCCACCGGATACGGCGACTCGCCGTACCAGTGCTTCTCGGCCTTTGCCGGCAACCCGCTCCTCGTCTCGCTCGACCGCCTTCGTGACGAGGGCCTCGTCTCGGCTTCGGACCTGACGAAGGGGCCCGGCTTCCCCGAAGGGGAGGTGGACTTCGGGCCGGTCATCGAGTTCAAGCGGCCGCTGCTCGCGAAGGCGTTCGCCGCCTTTGAGAAGAAGGCGGAAGCGAAGCGCCGCGAGGCCCTCGAGTCGTTCGTCAGGGGCCACGCCGCCTGGCTCGGCGACTTCGCGCTCTTCATGGCGCTCAAGCGGGCGAACGGCGGGGCCGCCTGGAGCACGTGGGACCGCGCGCTCGTGAACCGCGACGAGGAGGCGCTCGGGAAGGCCCGGCGGGAGCTCGCGCGCGAGGTCCGCGAGGTCGAGTTCGAGCAGTGGCTCTTCTTCGACCAGTGGGAGGACGTGCGGCGGCAGGCCCGCGAGCGCGGCATCCGCATCATGGGCGACATCCCGATCTTCGTCGCCCACGACAGCGCGGATGTCTGGGCCCACCCGGAGATCTTCCACCTCGCCGCCGACGGCCATCCGTCGTTCCAGGCCGGCGTGCCGCCCGACTACTTCAGTGCCACCGGCCAGCTCTGGGGCAACCCGCTCTACCGCTGGGACGCGCTCGCCCGCACCGGCTACGCGTGGTGGATCGACCGCTTCCGGGCCGTGCTCGCCCTCGTGGACCTGGTGCGGCTCGACCACTTCCGCGGGTTCGAGGCGTTCTGGGAGGTGGCGGGGGACGCGGAGACCGCGGTGGACGGCCGGTGGGTGAAGGGGCCCGGGGCGCCGTTCTTCGAGGGCCTGCGCGGCGCCCTCGGCGAGCTGCCGATCGTGGCCGAGGACCTCGGCGTCATCACGCCGGAGGTCGAGGCGCTGCGCGACGGGTTCGGCTTCCCGGGCATGGCGATCCTGCAGTTCGCCTTCGGCTCCAACGCCCAGGCCAACGGCTTCCTGCCCCACAACTACACGCAGAACAAGGTCGTCTACACGGGTACCCACGACAACGACACGGTCCTGGGTTGGTGGACGGCGGGGGTGGGGGACTCGACCCGCACCGCCGCGGAGGTCGAGAAGGAGCACGAGCGCGCCCTCGCCTACTGCGGCGGCGACGGCACCGGGATCCACTGGGACTTCATCCGGACGCTCTTCGTCTCCGTCGCCGACACCGCGATCGTCCCGCTGCAGGACGTGCTCGGCGCGGGGACCTCCGCGCGGATGAACCTGCCCGGCCGCGGCCACGGCAACTGGCGATGGCGCTTCGCCGCGTCCGCGCTGACCCCGGAGATCCGGAAGCGGCTCCGCGCGATCACCGAGGGCTCCGGCCGCTGCCTGCCCGCGCAGGACTAGGAGGCCCTTCGTGGAGAAACCCCGACTCAGCTTCTGGCAGATCTGGAACATGTCGTTCGGGTTCCTCGGTATTCAGTTCGGCTGGGGGCTGCAGATGGCGAACATGAGCGCCATCTACCAGTACCTCGGCGCGCGCGAGGACGAGATCCCGATCCTCTGGCTGGCGGCGCCGCTCACCGGCTTCGTCGTCCAGCCGATCATCGGCTACTTCTCCGACCGCACGTGGGGGCGCCTCGGCCGGCGCCGACCCTACTTCCTGGGGGGCGCGATCGCGGCGAGCCTGGCCCTCCTCGCCATGCCGAGATCCAGCGCCCTGTGGATGGCCGCGGGCCTCCTCTGGATCCTCGACGCGTCGGTCAACGTGAGCATGGAGCCCTTCCGCGCCTTCGTCGGCGACATGCTGCCGCACGACCAGAGGAAGAGCGGCTTCGCGATGCAGAGCCTGCTCATCGGGGCGGGGGCGGTCCTCTCCTCGGCGCTCCCCTACGTCCTCACCCGCGGCTTCGGGGTGAGCGGCGAGTCGACGGTCGGGAGCGCGATCCCGCCCACCGTCCACGTGGCCTTCACCATCGGGGCCTTCGTCTTCTTCCTCGGCGTCCTCTACACCGTGATCACGACGCCCGAGTATCCGCCCGAGGACCTCGTGGCGTTCGAGAAGTCGAAGCGCGAGACATCCGGCCTCTCCCACGCCTTCCGCGAGATCTTCCAGGGGATCGGCTCGATGCCGGGGCCGATGAGGAAGCTGGCCGCGGTGCAGTGCTTCACGTGGTTCGGCCTCTTCTGCCTGTGGATCTACTTCGCCCCCGGCGTCGCGAAGGGCATATTCAAGGGTGCGCCGCTCGGCGTCGCGAACGCCACCGTGGACCGCACGCTCGACCTTCCCCAGAACACGACGGTACTGGACACGGCGGCGGCGACGGCGCGGGGCTACGAGGAGCTGAAGCGGCAGGTCTCCGCCGCTGCGCCTCTCGCCGGCGAGGCGCGGGGCGGGGCGCTCGACGGCCTGCTCACGATGCTCGGCCTGAAGAGCCCGCCGCCCGATCCCGCGGCGCGGCTGACCGCGGCGGATCTCGGCGGCGTAATCGAGCGGTCGCTCGCCACCGCCGCCCCGGTTGCCTCCGAGGCCGAGCGGACGAGCCCCCTGGTCCGCACCGTGGCCTCCCTGCTCGGGCAGCACGGCCTCGTGCCCGGCGCCCCGGCCGCGCCCGCCGGGCTCCAGGCCGCCTCGGGCGCCGTCATCGAGCGCCTCGCCTCGGCTCGCCGCTACCAGGAGGGAGTGTCCTGGGCCGGCGTGTGCTTCGCCGCGTACAACCTGGTAGCGTTCAGCTTCTCATTCCTGCTCCTGGCGCTCGTCAAGCAGTCGAGCGCCCGCTCGATCCACGTTGGTTGCCTCGCCCTCGGCGGGCTGGGGCTGCTGTCGGTGCTGTTCGTTCGGCAGCCGAGCCTCCTCCTCGTCTCGATGGTGGGCGTCGGCATCGCCTGGGCCAGCATCCTCGCCATGCCCTACGCGATGCTCTCGAATGCGCTCCCGCCCGCGAAGATGGGCTTCTACATGGGGGTCTTCAACTTCTTCATCGTGCTCCCCCAGATCCTCGCCTCGGTCGGGCTCGGCTGGGTGATGGATCGCTACATGGGCAACGACGCCACGAAGGCGCTGCTCCTCGGGGGCGTGTCGATGCTGCTCGCGGCGCTGCTCACCCTGCGGGTGAAGGAAGAGGAGACCGAGTAGTCGGCGTCTTCGTCCCTTCGTCGGGCAGCGCCGCACGCTACTCTGCTCGCCGTGGTTGCCCCGAGTTGCTCGTCGGGGAGGGCTTCAACCGCCGCGAACACGCGGGCGTGCTACACCCGTCACTCTGTTCGTCGGAAGAGGCCGTACGTGAACTCCTGCGTGGCTCCTGACGGCGTGATGTGACGCTTTTCGAGAACGCGAAGCCGCGCAAACCCGACGCCCAGCCTGCCCGCGAGCGCCTCTGCGCCATACCGCTGAACGGGGAGCCCACTGCACTTCTCCGGACCACTAGGCCCAAAAGTCGCGATGATCGCATGGCCGCCCACGCGCACGGCCCTGCGAAGAGATGACAGGTACGCGTCCTGATCGGCTGTCGTGGTCAAGAAGTGGAAGACGGCGCGGTCGTGCCACAAGTCGATCTGCTCCGGCAAGCTCAGCCGCCGAGCGTCGCCTACCAGCCAAGTGACACCCTCGGCGTCTTCGCCCAAGCGTGCTCTTGCGACCTGTAGGGCCGCATCCGAGATGTCAACCACCGTTACGCCGGTGAAGCCCTGGCCCAGGAGCCGGTCGACGAGCGTCGAGGCTCCCCCACCCACGTCGACGATGCGACCGCATTTCGGCAGGGCAACCGCGCTGATCAGCTCCAGTGAGGTGGTAGGCTCACGCTCGAACCAGCTCACCTCGGTCGGTTGCCTGCTGGTCCACACCCGCTGCCAATGCTCATCGGCCCGCATACGCCCTCCGAACCACAACTCCGCGTAGCGCGGAGAGTCCATGGCGACATAATCGCGAATGGACTCCAAGTCACGAAGGGCTTGCGGGGACCACGCTATCCGGGGCACAGCCCGAGGCGCCGCTTCACCTCTTCGTGCGGGATCCCCTTGCCTTGGTCCAGTTCGGCACGGCCGGCGTCGATCTTGGCCAGGAACACGAGGCGCTCGATCGCGTCATCGAACGTCGCGTCGGTGAGCAAGTCCTGGAGGGCGTCCAGGATCTGCTCCCGCGGTGTCCGAGTAGCCATAACCACCCCGAGTCTACCTCCGCTCCGCTCTCCGACCAACCTCCCGGCGACGCCTCCGTGATCGGCCCCACGCCGGGGACAAGCTGCGAAGCTCCGATCTGGCGAGGCTTCGTCAGCTTCACTGCGCCTTGTTAGGTGGCGTCGACCTATGTGTCACCTCTCCAGGTTCTTCACGATCTCGCGGTAACGGGCCGTCGCCAAATCGGACGGCCGCCCCGCCGCGCAGAACGATAGCTCGGCGAGCCTACGGTTCGGGCGCTCGACTACTACACGGCCGCGCGCGTCGAGCTTGGACTCGAGCAGGCGAAGCGCCTCGAGGTAGCGCTGGTCGTCCTTAGCCCGGTCATAGAAGGACAGTACGTAGACGTAGTGGAAGAGGTTGTATCG